>JBAXGN010000006.1 GCA_037139415.1 Verrucomicrobiota bacterium
TCAAGGTGGCTCCGTAAGGGCCGGAATCCGGGCAGGTCGGCATCCGCTCCAGGAAAGATTCGTTCACCAGGTTGCTGACTTGAATGGCGGCATTCGGTTTCAGATGGTGGCGCTCCCGGTACGCTTCACAGGCGGCCAGGAACTGCCGCTGGTTCAAAAAACAAGTATTACAAGGTTCGTAGGGGCTGCAATGTGTCCGTGCTTTGACAAATTGGGGCACTATGATGGCCACGAGCAAACCGGCCGACGCGATGTATAAAACCACGCGCAGCCAAAACCCTTTGTCCCGCTTTTCTTTAACCTGGTTCATTGGTTGCTTTCACTGGTCGCTTTGCGGTAAACGAGTGCGGTTGGTGCCCGGTTTGCAAAAGGTCGCGAGCAGATTGTTCAGGCAGACGCGCTTGCCCGGCGTATAGGTGATCATAGTTTTAGCGCCGCAATACCCGGAGTTATGAGTACGAATCGTTTCGTTTGCTTATCCATTTTACATTCCTTGGCCAGGCGTTAAAGACACGGTACAAGTGAGGTTGGTGCCAAACTTGCGCGCATCATAGTTACCCTCGAAGAGCATGCTCAACGGCCTCTCCCAAGACTGGTAGTTTGGTGCAGAAACCTGAAGTTTGCCTCCCAGGTGATAGATCTCAGTGGTTTTAGTCGGCCCCAAACTCCGACGCCAGGTATCGGTCCGTTTGGCAAACCAATGCGATATATGTGCCAAACCGTCATTGCCGGTTGCTTGAACCGCACGCCGTTCCACATTTTCAATGGTGACGGTGAACGGCCCCGAAACCGGCTGCCCGTGTTGATCAAGAACCCGGATGTGGAAACAGAGGTCCCCGTAGCCAGTCGTGCTCGCTCCCCCGGGAATCACAAGATACCCGACCAGCAACAGCAGGGCGACGGAAACGCTTACCAGAAAAGTTTTCGACGGCCTCATCATAAAACAGCGGAGGATGCGACCAACTGGTTCATGCCTTTAATTTTTGCTCCCAACCCACGGTAAGCGGACGCGGCCAGCCGTCGCAATGCTCCCCATAGCGATGCATGGTCGGAGTATCATTGCTGAACTGATAAGAATTTGCTTTTGGCTCACTATGCATCTAGACGAGCCTACACCCACCCCAGTTGGGGAATCAATTATTGGCCGGATCAAACCTTCCAAGGGCTGCGGTAATCGCGCGTCAGCCATTTGGGATCGCTGGTGCTATCCGCGAACGCGAGCTTCTTGGGATCCCACTTGATCTTCTTGTTGTTGTAGTAGGCCTGGTTCATCAGGTGGCAGCAGATGGCTGAGCGGGCGCCGACCTGTTCGCTGGTGATCGGTTTCTTGCGGGACTTCACGCAGTCCATGAAATCAGCGATGTGGTTCTTGCTTTCGTAAAGCTTGATCTTGGCGTCCTTGAGGAACTCCTTTTCAGCAATTTGAACCTGGGCCGTGCAAGAGGTGTCTTTGTCTTCCTTGCCTTTATAGGAGGCGATGGTCTTGCCCTGGCGAACCACCACGAACTTACCGCGGTTGACCATGACTTCGCCCTCGCTGCCGAAAAAGTGCACGCCGAAACCATCCGCGTGCTTGACCGTGATGCCGTTGGCATAAACCAACGTCGCGCCGCGCTTGGCCCCGGCCTGCTCCGGCGGCAAGGCTTCCACCGGGCCGCTGGCGTCCATGCCCAGGCCCCATTGCGCGATATCGAGATGGTGCGCGCCCCAGTCCGTGACCATGCCGCCGCCAAATTCCCGATAGGTGCGCCAGTGCGGGAAATGGTTATGGATGCCGCGCGGACTCAAGGTGGAGTTATAGGGCCGCATGGGGGCCGGGCCAACCCATAGGTTCCAGTCCAGCCCCGGTTCTGCGGCTTCTTCCGGCAGATCGCACGGCACCCCGGGATCGCCAAACTGGCATTCGACGCGGCTGATCTTGCCGATGGCGCCGTTCTGCACCAACTCGCAGGCGATGCGGAATTCCTTGCTGGACCGCTGCATGGAGCCGGTCTGCAACACGCGCTTGTTGGCATCCACGGCGCTGAGCAGCGTGATGGATTCGTGCAGGTTGTGCGTGAGCGGTTTTTCGCAATAGACATCCTTGCCGGCGGTGAGCGCGGCCATGACGATGACGGTGTGCCAGTGGTCCGGCGTGGCAACGCAGACGGCATCAATATCCTTGCGGGCCATCAGTTCGCGGAAATCGTTGTACGATGCGCAGGCGCTCCCCTGTTCACCCTTCTTGCCGTAATTTTCGTCCACGCGTTTTTTGGCGGCTTCGCGGCGGGTGGTGTCCACGTCACACACGGCCAGCACTTTGGTTTCCTGGGAGAGGAAACCGCCCAACAAACCTTGCGCCTGTTTGCCCAAGCCGACGAAGCCCATCGTCAGTTTGCTGTTGGGTTTGGTATCCGCCGCCCAGATGCCAGAGGGCAGGATAAAGGGAACGCTGAGGGCAGCGGAGGTTTGGAAGAATGAACGACGTGAGAGTTGCATAGGGTTATTACTGGTTGGTTTAGTTGTTGTTCCGGGTTGCGTTTGGGAGACAGGCCACATACCGGGCCAACACCGCGCGCTGGCACCACCCGGTGCTGCAAGAGTTCGTGCTCGCAGTGTTTTCCATCGGCTCTAAATTTAAAGTCATGGCTGTCACGCGAAGGAGACTACTCCCCTTCCATTGGAAATGTCAAAACCTGAAAACGGAAACAGTCAGCGGCGGTGCAACCCTGGATAACGGATCGAGTCCGTTTTTTTGGATGGCAAAATTTTGAACCGGCATTATTGTATTCAGAAACCGTCAAAGCACAGTGGGACGGGCGCAGTCGTAATCAGCGCCATAAGCGATTTTAAACGAACAAGCCAATGAGACCGGGCGGCATAAAACAGGGGAGCCTGATTTTTGGATGGATGCTGGCAGCAGGGGTGACTCTGCTAGGTGCTGGCAAAGCATCCGATATGCCGATCGCGCCGGTCCCCAGCACAATCACCAACGAGTGTTATTCACTCACTTTGGCTGATGGCGGGGCGATGTTATTGACTCCAGGGATGTCGCCGCAGCGGATTATTCCGGAGTTCACCGTCCTGCTCAGCGAGCGGGACCCGGGGATATTCCGGAACTTTAATCATCCCAATCACCCCATCGCACCACGCCCGGCAGTCCGGTGGCGCAATGCCACCGAAACGGCGGAATCCTTGACCGCCTGGCTGGCTTCTCCGACTGTGCACGCCGGCATTCAATACGACGCCTCAGTCAGGAATGATCCGGTGGAGGGTTTGGTTTGGGAGTACCGGGACAAGACCGGGCGAACGGCCGTGCGGGTAGCGGGGAAATCCGGCGAAGGGGCAACCCGGCCATTCACAGTCGGGGAGAAGCGGATCGTGCGGGCTGCCAAAATCAGTGTGACAGCTCAAACCATAAGCTGGGAATTTGCGCCACAACCGGAATTCGCATTGTCCGCGACGCTCACGCTGCCCGCCGGGAACGGCGATCCGGAACTTTCCCTGGTGCTGACACCCAAGCAGAGCCGGTTCTTTTCCGTGGCGTTTACCGGTGCGCCAGCGACGCCGCGCACGAACCTGGTGCGCGCCCCGCAAGAATGCGCCGGACCTTATGGGCGGCAGGGCGACTTTGTGCTCAGCGAGGCGGATCTCAAATTACCACGGGTCTTTACCGCAACGAAAGAGGGCTGCTTTGCCTTGGTGGCGGCCCCATCCGAATGCCGGTTCCGCCTGCCCGCTCTGGAGGATTCCCGATTCGGGTTGATGCGGAGTTTTGACCAGGATGCGGTGCGCCCGGTCCTGATCGCCCCCTTGTTGGGCGGAGCGGAGTCACGGATGGTGGCCGGCAAGCCATGGAAGTTCACCATGCGTCTGGTGGCGAAGGCGGGGGATTGGAAAGTGCTGCAGCAGCATGTTGCATGCGGAATTTTTGGCCTGCATGACGACCGGGATAACTCGGGCCCCGGCTCCCTCAACGCCACCTTGGAGCGCGTCATGGATTTCCTGGATGATCGCAACGGGCATAACTACGCGATGTGGAGCGACGAGCAGAAGTATTACGATTATTTCACCGACCAGACCGGCGTCTTCAAACCGTTCTCCCCGCTTTACGGGCTGGGGGCTGCGCTGGCCACGGACGACGAGGCGTTTTTCCGCCGCCGGGTCCGGCCTGCGATCGAATTCGCGCTGTCACGGCGGTATAATTTGTTTGCCCCGTTCGAGGGGGTGAACCGCCGGATTGTGAAGGCCGCTGCCAGTAATGTTGGGGCTCCTTATATCGGCTACGCCCAACTGATTTCGCTCCATGAAATGCTCCAGCAACGGTCGCCGGTATTGCGGGCATTGGCGGACCAGAAGCCGGTGGCCACCATTCCCGATTTTTTGGCGCGTTGGCGGATTACGGGTAAACCAGCCGACCTTGAGGCGGCCTGGAAATCCGCCGATGGCCTGCTGAAAACCGGCAACGCCGGGGCCGAGCACGCACTGTTTGATTACCTGGAATTATACGATGCCACCAAGGATGCCCGCGCGTTGCGCGCTGTGGTCGAAGCCGCCTATGAGCGCACCGTCTCCCTGAACCTTTACCCGATGCCACCCGCGACCCAAGTCACGGTGGATGCCAAGGGCGTCGCACCGGTGCATCGGCACTCCTTTGGGCGGCACAAAAACATTTGGGGGTTCCTGGAACCCGTCCCCGTTCCTGCACCGGAAGTCACGGTGCCCGCCTGGCGTATCGCGCGGCTTGGTCTGGCTTCCCCGGCGTATCCGATTGAATACTGGATGAACACGCATGGCGCGTTGCTGCGCGCAGCAGCGGTGGCGGGCGACGACTTCCTCCGCGACGTGGCCCGGTGGGGCATGGTCGGACGCTTCGGCAATTATCCCGGCGACAATCGTTCCCACGACTCGCTGATCGCCGAGCGGCCGGATGCCGTCGAGACTCCGCCGTGGAACTGGAATTTTGCCACGGTGAATCCCGGTCATGCCTGGGACTTTGCCGGAGCCATCATTGACTGGCTGGTCAGCGATGCGTTTCACCGTTCTGGAGGCGCCATTGATTTCCCGGCCCACAGCGCGGCGGGCAGCCAATTCCGCGTGCGCCTGTACGGTGCGGCACCGGGGCATTTCTACGGCGAGACCAACGTGCATCTCTGGCTGCCCAAGGGGTTACTCGCCAGCGACGACCGGGAACTCGATTGGCTCGCCGCGTATGGCAACGGCCAGCTTTACCTTGCGTTCTTGAACCAATCCAGTCACGAAACCCGCGCTCAGATCCACCTGAAACCGGAACTTGCCGTCTGCCCCGATGGTCCGGCCCGGCAATGGCGGAACAATCAAATCGCTGAACCGCTTTTCGTGCAGGACAATCGCTTTGGCCTGGCTGTCCCGGCCAAAGGCATCGTCGCCCTGACAATTCCTGCGGCTGTCAAACCACGCTTCCAGGCCAATCTTTTGGCGGCCGACAACCCGGCGTTGGGTGCGGGCAGCTTCCAGCAGTTCCAAACCTCCTTCGGCCAGGTTCACGCCATGCTTTTGCGTGCCGGAAAAGGCCTGACAAGTGCGTATATTTACACCGATGCCTCCGCCGAAGACGTCATCGCCGCCCGCCTGCTCTGGCGGCAGGGAGCAGGCGCATGGCATGAAATGACCGATGCCATCTTCCCCTACGAATTCTCGATTGAACTCAGTGATGACGGCGGCGATTTTCAATGTTGCTTTGAAGTGGAAGACACCCAACAGAAAATTCAGAATTCGCCGGTCCTCGTCCTGAAACTCACGGGCGGTCCCGCCGCACCGGCTGGTCCGCCGCCGTTGGCATCCTCTCCTTTCATCGCCCCCTTCCCGCGCAAACGTTCGCCGGCTCCAGAAAGCTTCCGGGTCAGCGATGATTTTCTCGGCTACCTCAAGGGCGCGGCCAATCCGCAACAACTCGGCTTGCGCGGCGGGCGCTTCTACCCCTATTCGACTCCGTTGGGTCGGCGGATCGCCTATGGTCTTGAGGTTTGGGACAAGGCGCTTTACGCCCAAGGCTGCACTCCCGCCGAAGCCACTGCCCGGCTGCGCGCCGAACTCGCCCAGTGCGCCGGAGAACTCACCGAACGGCTGGCCCGTCAACCCAACCCGGTGAGCTACGACCGGCTCCCTGATTCACAGCGCGAACTCCTGCTAGACTTCGCCCTTTCCGAAACCACTGTGCGCATCCCTGCGAATGTTCTGGCGGCCATCCTTGCCAATGATTGGCGCGCCTTGAAAACCAATCACGCTTATATCCGCTACGCCGGCAACGCTCCCGACCACAACCGCAACCTGGCCTTTGCCCGGCGCTGGAAGCTGCTTTGACGAAACCGGCATTGACCCTCAGGGCCGGACGAGCACCACGCGGGAGCCGAGGAAAGGGTACGGAACCACAGGCCCTCCCACCTCGTAGTATTCGTAACGCACCAACGCGCTTGATGCAGCCCTGCATCACCATCCCAAGGCACTGGAGATAGTGATGGGAACAGTCGCCATTGGTCATCCAACCATGACAGTCAATCAAATCCGCTCGATCAGTATTTCTTGCGGTAAGCGGACTTTGGGGGCGCGCGCGTAGTTATCGGTGGCCGAGCGGTAGCCCAAGGCGCACGCCACCACGGCTTGGTAACCGGAATTGTTCAGGCCAAGGATTTCATTATACTTGTCCGGGGCAAAGCCTTCCATGGGGCAGGCGTCCACCCCGACCAAGGCGGCGGCGGTGAGCAGGTTGCCGAGCGCAATATAGGCTTGGCGTGCCGTCCAGTGATCCAGTTTTTGGGAAAGTGGTCCCTGGATTGAACCTACCATCATGTCGCGGTAGCCCTTCAGTGAACCGGCATCCACCTTGCGCACGGCGGCAATCCGGTTGACATACTGATCCACATACTCCACCGGGACCTGGGTGCGGGCGGCGAACACCACGTAATGAGAGCAATCCACCACCTGTTTTTGGCCCCAGGAATGCGGTACCAATTTTTCTCGCACGAACGAATCGGTGATGATCAGGAATTTGTACGGTTGCAGCCCAAAGGAGGAGGGCGAAAGCACCAGGGCGCGTTCCAGATCCATCCAAAGTTCACCAGGAATTTTTCGGGCAGAATCAAAGGCTTTGGTGGCGTAGCGCCATTCCAAGGCGCCAATCAGTTGGCTCGGCGAGATGGCCGGGGTGTGGGCAGTACTCATAGTTATATTATGTTTCCATGTTGCTAACTTTTAAAAACCATTGCTGCCAATATAGCCTGCTTTTATAAAATGGCATGTTTCTTGTTGAATCCCGACGGACTGCCCGACACTGGGTGTTACAATGCCTTGAGCCGTAATTCCGTATGACTGACAAGCCTTGGTGGTTAAAGGGTGTGGCGAACCAAGAAACTTGAATTATTGCGCCAAGAAAAACGTCAAGCAGTAGCATGAAGCAAACACGTCGAACATTCTTTCGGGTCAGTGGAACCGCCGTAACCGCGTTTTCCATCGTCCCGCGCCATGTGCTGGCCGCCAGCGGGCAAACGCCACCCAGTGAAAAATTGAACATTGCCTCCATCGGTGTCGGCGGCATGGGGGCGGGCGATGTCGGTTCGGTGGGTGCCAGCAATAATCTGGTGGCGCTGTGCGACGCGGATCAGGTGCGGAGTGATGCCTCCCAGAAAAAATTCCCAAACGCGCGCCGGTACCAGGATTTCCGGAAGATGTTTGATGAGCAGGAAAAGAACATGGATGCCGTCACGGTATCCACGCCGGACCACACCCACGCGGTGGCGGTGATGGCCGCCATTAAACGCCGCAAGCATGTGTATTGTCAGAAACCGTTGGCGCATTCGGTGTATGAGGTGCGTCAACTGATGAAGGCCGCCAAGGAGTACAAGGTGGTGACCCAGTTGGGCAACCAGGGGCACTCCTCGGATTCCATCCGCCAATGCTGCGAGATGATCTGGGCGGGCGCGGTTGGCAAGGTACACACCATTCATGCCGGGTGTTCGGCGGTGAATTCCGCCTTGGATCAGTTGCCCAAGCTGGCAGAAACCAACCCTGTGCCGCCCACGCTGAATTGGGATGTCTGGCTGGGGCCCGCGAAGCAGCGTCCGTATCATCCGTCCTATTTGCCGGGGCGCTGGCGCGGATGGACGCCCTTTGGCAATGGGACCATCGGGGATTGGACCTGCCATGTGATTGATCCCGTGTTCTGGGCGCTGGATCTGGGTGCGCCGTCCACCATCCAGGCGCAAGTAAAGGATTACGATCCCAAAACCCAGAGCGATGCTTTCCCCAAAGGGGACATCATCACCTATGAATTCCCAGCCAAAGGCCCGCGCGGCCCCGTCAAACTCGTGTGGCACAGCGGCACGGAGAAAATCCCGCGCCCGGCCGAGCTGGAAGCCGATCAGAAGTTGGATACCGGCGCGGTGGTCCTGGGGGACAAGGGAACCATGGTCTATGGGTCGCACGGTGCCAGCCATGTCCGGCTGATACCCGAGACGCGGATGGACGCCTATCAACGGCCCGAGAAAACCATCCCGCGCGTCAAAGAACACCACGCGGACTGGTTGAACGCAATCCGCTCTGGCGGCAAGGCCGGCTCCGATTTCGCTTACGGAGGACCGTTATCGGAAATCGCCATGCTGGGCGTGATCGCCCTCAAGTATCCGGGAAATAAGCTGGTTTGGGATGCGGACGCCATGCGCTTTACGAATTTCGCCGACGCCAACCAGCATCTCAACCCGCCCTATCGCGCCGGTTGGTCGTTGTAAACGTTACCGGAATTCGACCAGGGTCGCCATCCGTCATTTACAGGGACGGCGTTACAACGGCCGTTCCAGTGGAGGCGTGTGGCGCATTCCCGGCGCGCACTTCGGTCGGCGGCTTGTAATAGAAGGAATCCCAGTAGGCGCGGTCGGTGGCATAGATATCCACAGGTGTATTGGGGCCCAAATCTTTGGGCAGGATGCCGAAGCGTTGCATTTCGCGAAGGTAATGTTCGTTGGGGCGGAAGCCGGGCATATCAAACCGCTTGCCTTGTTCCAGACGATCATGGGCATTTTGCAACATGGCGAGCATGGATTTGTAGAGCGGATCATTCTTATCCTTGAAGCTGACCTGCTTGCACAGTCCCAAGCCACCCGCCTCTTTGGCCAGCGGCGCACGCACGATCAAGGCGCGCTCCGGGTTTGAGATATTCTGGATTGATTCAAGGGCATGACCGTACCTTCCGAGAATGGTCAAGGCGGTGAACTCCTTGCCGAGGCGGTCTTTGTGCGTGACGGAGTGGCAGGAACCACAGCGCTGCATGACTTGCGGGCTGCCGCCCACACCCACGGGATAACTGCCACAGCCCAAGGAGGCATAGGTGCCGGGATACGTGGCGCTGGTTTCGATCCAAAGCCGTAACAATTTCATTTCATGCTCCGTGAGCTTGGCATTGTAATGGCTGCCATCCGCCAGTTTCATGAGGCGACTGGCCGCGCTGCCGTAGCTGTAAGGTTCCCGGTTGCCATGGGGTTGGTTCCGCCCATCGGTGACGAGTCCGCGCTGGTTGATCGTCCAATAGCTGATGGTGTACATCGAGGTTTTATCCCCGCACAAATCCACCTTGCCATCCCGCTTGTCCGAGTTGTGGCAACTGACGCAACGACGGTCCAGGATGGGCTGAATATCCCGTGGAAAATCCAACACGGACGGCACATCCTTGATGGGTTTGACCGGGACCGGCAATTTTTTCATGGCCATCAGGGAAAGGTTGTTGGGGAGCGCGGCCTGGGTGCGTTGCTCATGGCAGCCGACGCAACCCGTGGTTTCGCCGGGTTGCAGCGTGACGAAGCTATGCATGCGTTTGACCGAGCGGTCATTCTCATCCAGGGCCACAAAGAACAGGGAGCGCAAGGCCGGCAATTCCAGAAATGCCGAGCCATCCGGTTCCACCGGCGCTTCGCCAACGATTTCGGCCAGGGTGAACGAACCGCCAATGGTCAGCGGCTCCATGCCGCCGGAGAAGTTGACGGGCTTGGGCAGTTGCTGGAGCACCAACAGCTTCTTGATGCTGCCGCGCTTGACGCCCGACATGTTGCGCCCGGTATAAATGTCTTGCAGGAATAGCCGCCCCGTGGCTTGTGACAATTCCACGCGGGCCGGAATGACGCGTTCCCGTTCGCGCGGCTGGATGGGCCGCGGTTCATGGCATTGCAACTGTTTCGGGTCGTCAGGCAGGGCGAAAATACGTTCCGCGTTGCCCTCGCCATCCATCACAAACAAACCCTTGGCGTGCGCCACTAGAAAACACGTTTCGGTGACGGGATAGGGATCCTTGTAGTCACCGCTCTTGCTGACAGTGCGATAAGAAGTGGGATCATCCGGCCCGTTTGAGCCATCCAGAATGGTGATGGGGCCCAAGTGTTCCGGTCGGCCATGGCCGGGGGAAAAACTGGCGACAATCTTGGTGGTGCCGGGAATCGGCTTGGCATCCAGCATCACCATGCCTCCCTTCATATTACCGAAAAACACATTCTGGCTGGTGCCATCCGGGTTCATAGTCCAGAGATGGTGGAAATCCAACTGGCTGCGGTCCACGTATTCCCAACGCATGTAGAGAAGGCGGCCATCCGGTAACACCCACGGGGTATTGTCGTGGTCGTTATTGGTGGACAACATGCGCACGTTTTTCCCATCCCCGTCGCACCGATGCAAGGTGGCCACACGCGTGTGCCAGCAATTCACATAGCGGCGACAACGGGACGAGGTGAACACGATGGAGCCATCAGGACAATACGTGGGTTCAATGTCGTCGTCCGGCCCATCCGTCAACTGCCTCAGGCCGGTGCCATCCACGTTGATTTCGTAGAGATGGAAAGGATGCTCTCCGCCCTTGCGATAGGCAAAGAGGATCTTGTTGCCGTCATAGTGAACCTGCGGATCACGGATACCCCCTTTGGGGTCCGCAAGAATATCCTTTACCGCGCCCGTGCGCAGATTCATGCGGCATAGCCGGCCACCTTCACCGTAGCCCCAATAAACCCCATCCTCTTTTTTGAATCCAAGAGTTTGCGCTTCCTCCGAGTAATCCGCATAATTTCCAAAGGTAACATACCAATGGTCGCGTCCCGGCACCCGCACTGCAAATACGATTTCCTCCGTATCCTTTAACGGGCCGGCCAGCATTTGCTTTAATAGCGGGCCGGGGTATTCCGCGGGGAACGTCATGCCGGGCGGAGTATAGGCCTTGCCCGCTTTGGCCGCCGGCTTGGCAGGCGCGGCAGTCACGGCTGTCTGCGGCTTGGCGGCGGCCGGTGCTTTGGCCGCAACCGCGTTGGTCTTACTGGCGGAATTGAGCGGGCCGGGCGCCGACTGAACGGCGGCCGCCAATGCCACCACCGCACCCACGGTGAGCCAGCGCTTCCCGAGCTTCAAGTTTGCAAACATTTTCATCGTGATACCCGCATTATTCAAACACTTTGGCTGTATTGGTTAAATACTTTCCCCGGTTCCCGCAGCTAGGCAAGCCAAAGGTACGGGTACTTACCATGGTTAGACTTAAACTGGACCAACTTATTCATTGGGCAGGCGGTTACCACCGCCACCGCCTAGTCCGTTACCTTTTTTTCCGGCGAGAATGGCGGCGCCGAGCGCGCCGGTGAATTGCGGTTGCGGGACCAACTGCACCGGGCAGCCCAGGGCCTGCTCCAGCGCGCGCAGCATGCCCGGTTGCAAGGCCACGCCCCCCGTGAAATAGACCGGCGGCACAATGGCGCGGCCCACCAGCGTCGTCACGCGCATGGCAATGGCGTTCTGCACACCGGCGGCAATGTCCGGCGCGGACACGCCCTCGGCCAGCAGGCCGATGATTTCCGTTTCGGCAAAGACCACGCACATGCTGCTGATGGTGGCCGGGGCGCGGCTGGCCCGGCAAAGGGCGTCGAGTGCGGCAATGTCCACGCCGAGCCGCGAGGCGACAACTTCCAGGAACCGTCCGCTCCCGGCGGCGCAGCGATCGTTCATCGCAAAATCCCGCACCCGCCCGCCGTCTTCCAGACTGATGCTCTTGCTGTCCTGTCCGCCGATTTCAAGGATCGTGCGGGCCGCCGGCGCGAGGAAATAGACACCCTGCGCGTGGCAGGTGATCTCGGTGATGGTGGTGTTCGCAAACCGGATGGCGTTGCGCCCGTAGCCGGTGGCAACGACCGGAATGCCGTCCCGCTCCACGCCCGCGTCGCGCAAGGCTTGCTGGAAAAGTTTTTCCGAGAGTTTCTGCTGCTCGACACCCTGGTCCGCGATGGCGGTGGCCAGGATTTTCGATTGCGCGGTGTCGAACACCACGACCTTGATCGCCCGCGATCCTGCATCGATTCCCGCGCAAATCATAAGGTTTGGTTCATAGGCGAGCCCGGACGGTTTCCATCAGCGCCTCCAGGCGCGCGGTGAGGCGCGCGGAATCGGCGGGGGAATAATCCGTGGTGATTTTCAAGTATGGGTGGTGCAAGGTATCCTCGGTGAACGTGCGCACGCGATAGGATTCCACATCGTAAGTGAGGCAGGCCTGCCAGATGAGTTCAATCACGCAGTGGGGCCGGAATTGGGCCGCCAGCGCGCGTAGGGTATCGAAGCGCCCGGTGTTGGGGGTCATCACGGAGCAGGGCAGGTGATAATATTTGCGCGCGAGGCTCCGGATGGGGTCAGGGTCATCCTCCGCCACATCTTCCAGGATCGGTTTCAGGCCGGTGCAGTTCTCCTGGCAGACGACGATTGCGCCGCAGGCTTCAATGAGTTCCAGCACGCGCTCCGCCCCGTGAGCCATCGGCACACCGGTGAGCAACACGCGCACCGGCGCTTTGCGCGGCGGGGCGGCGGGTTCATGAAGACCCTCATGGACGTGCCGCAGAATGGCCTCGTATTGCTCCAAGTCCGCCGAGATGCCCGAGATGAGACTTTTGAGGTCCAGCAATTGCCGTCCCGAGAAGGGCGGGATGTCTAGCGCCATCAGCTCGGCGAGTTGCCGACGCAAGGCGCGCTCGCGATTCATCACGCGGATGGCATCGCGCAGGCGGTCATCGGTAACTTGCACCTGGAACTGCGCTTCCAGAAACCGCATGAACTTCCGCAATTCCTCCGTCCAATGCTCCAGCGCCCCGGCGTCCTCGGATTTTTGCGGCAGTTCGAGCACGTACATGGGCTTGGTGGCGGCCATCAACTCGAACATCTTCTTTTTGCCATCGCACGTCGTCTCCGCGACTACCAGGCTGGCCCAGTTGAGAAATGGATTCGAGGCTTTAACCAGGTAACCGTAGGTGGATTTGATCAGGGGACACAGGTTGGCTGGCAAATACTGTTCGGCGACGGCCACGGTCTCGGCGGACCCGCCGCATAGACATACCGGGACTCCCCCGGCTGCCATGATAATCTCCCGCGGAGTGAATTCGCACATTATGCCGACGATGGGTTGCCCCCGTGCATGGGCCGCCTCGGCGTAGTCGTAGCAATGATCCAACATGGCGTCAAAATAACGCCAGGGACTGGATTTCCCCGGCGAATCGAGGTGGGCCGGTGTGCACGTGGTATCAGTCATACCTTGTTAGTTTGCCCGGCTGGGATTCACACTTCGTTTCATGCCGGAAGTGTACTCCCGACCGGTGATTTCGTAAAGCCCGGGTTTTGTCCCCTGTGACTGAGACCGCGTAGGCGACGACGTCAGACGCTGACTGAGCCCTCTTTCTGAACAAATTAACGTCTGCTTACGTCGGCTCCTACCATTGGAAAAACTGATAAGTCATTGGGGTGCACTACCACAAATATATATTGCGTTTTTTGCGCCTTTTCGCGGCTATGAATGTGTTCTGTCCCGGCATCCTGGCAGTAATCACATGAGTTTGAGTTCTTTTTTGATGTAAGCGAGGGTTTCAGGGCGGAGACCGGCTTCGCCGCGGTGTGGCGGCAAGGGTGGACTGACGTCCGTATTGGAGGTTTTGGCCAGTTATTTGTCCCGGAGCGCGAAGTGGGTGAGGGGGAAGGTTGGAGGTTGAATTCCAACAGCTACGGTTTTCATCAACTCGTTCGTCAAGGTTTATCGTTGCAAATAATCCGTTCCAACTTCTCCAGCCGCTGATTCAATAATTGAAGTTGGGTGTCCCGAGTTGTGATTTCCCGCTGCTGCTCCTTGAGCGCCTCGACCAACACCGGGATTAACATGCTGTAAGCAATTGAATAGTAACCCTCCGCATCCTGGGAAACTGCTTCCGGGACGATGTCCTTGATTTCCTGGGCTACAAAACCCAGTTGTGCTCTGTTATCGAAATGCATTTGGGGATTCTCCTTGGTACGCCAGTCGAACTGCACTCCACGCATGGCCTGGATCTTGTCCAAGGCTCCCGACAGCCGGACGACATTGGTTTTAAATCGGGCGTCCGAGAGATTGTTATAAGCACCAACTCCGGCTACGCTGCCATTAACCTGCAAAGAATAGGACGGGGCGGATACGCCAATGCCCACCGGGCCGTTGTTGACGCTCAACCCGCCCGTAATGCGGGCACCTCCGCTGGCCGTGAGGCCACCCCGCACATCGAGGCTATTTCCCACTTTCACCGCGTCCCGGGTTTGCAGCGAACCCACCTCCAGGAGTCCTGCCTCCAACTGTTGGACAAAGGCCCCGCCAAGGTCGAATGCCTGCAGGCTGCCGTCACTATAATTGACGACATAGGCATATCGTCCCGAAACCGCCAGGCCATGAGGTCCGTTGCCCGTGTTCACTGTACCCAGGCTGACCGCATAGTACGGAATGCTAATGTCGAAGAGTTGCAGCGTACTGCTGCCAAAATTCGCCACGTAGGCAAAGCGCCCGGCTACCACGATGGAATACGGTGTATTGCCGGTGCCCGCCGCGCCGATCATGGCGGGCGCGGCAGGATTGCCTACATCAAAGGTCCGTAGCAGGCTTCCCTGCAAGACGTACGCATAACGTCCCGATACCGCGATGCAAGTCGGCGAAACGACCACGGCAGAACCGACGACGACCGGCGCGGAAGCATTGCTCACATTGATGACTTGCAAAGCACCGGCATTGCAAAGCACATAAGCGTAACAGCCGGAAACCGCCACCGACACCGGCTGATTGGAGGTTCCCACCAACCCCACGCTGGCAGGAGCCGCGGGATTGCCCACGTCGATGATTTGCAGGGTGTTGCTACCCAAGTTTGCAACATAGGCATAGTGCCCCGAAACCGCCAACGCATTGGGGCTACTGCCGGCGCCCATGTTGATTGAACCAACGCTAACCGGTGCGGATGGGTTGCTAACGTCGATGACTTGTAAGGTGTTGCCACCTGCGTTCGCCACATAGGCGTAGCGCCCCGCCACCGTGACAGCCCAGGGGCTATTACCCGTCGCCACCGTGCCTAGACTGGCCGGAGCGGCGGGCGTGTTCACGTCGAAAATCTGAAGCGTGTTGCTGGAAGAGTTTACCACGTAGGCGTAGCGGCCCGAAACCGCCACAGTACTGGGATTAGATCCAGCCCCAGTGCTTGTCGAGGCAAGTCCGGAGGCAGGCACATTTGGCGGCACGGTAAATGGAGCGACGAGATTGGTCGGACCGATGGCCAGCGAATTTGCATTGATGGCAGTCGGAAACACAATGTTGAGGCTACTCAATCCTGCTCCGTTACCGATAAACGATCCCAAAAAATTACCCGCCGAAACTGTGCCATTATCCACGCTCAACCCTCCTGAAATTCGCGCACTTCCACTAACCGTCAGCCCACCACTAACATCGAGATTTTTACCCACCGACACTGTGTCGCGGGATTGCAGGGTCCCCGTGACTGTCGTTCCGGCTTCGAAGTGCTGCAAATACGCGCCACCCAATTCATACACCTGCAATGTATTGGATAGTATGTTGACCATGTAGGCATAGCGTCCGGCTACGGCCACCGCCATGGGGCCGCCGGTCCCGGTGCTGGTTGTTCCTGCGCTGGCCGGCGCGGCCGGATTACTGACATCAAAAACCTGAAGCGTGTTGGCACTGTAGCTGACAATGTAGGCATACCGCCCCGCTACCGCAACACAATGCGCGTTGGCACCAATGCTAGCCGAACCGACACTGGCGGGCAGCGGATAGTTACTGAGATCAAAGATTTGGAACCGGCCGCTGTTGCCCGTGACATAGGCATAACGTCCCGCCACCGCGATGGACAGCGGCATATTACTGGTTGTCACGGAGCCAAGGCTGACGGGGGCGGCGGGATTGGCCACATTGAATACTTGAAGGGTGTTGGAACCTGAATTGACCACATAGGCATATCTGCCATTCAAGGCGATGGCGGCGGGATTGCTGTCGGTGCCCACCGAGCCGACACTGATCGGTGCCGTCGGATTACCGACATCAAAGATGTTGAGGGTGTTGCCGCCGGAATAAAGCACGTACGCATAACGGCCGGCGACAGCGATGGACTGCGCGTTATTACCCACCCCCGCTGACCCTGCGAGGACGGGAGCAGAGGGGTTGCTTACGTCAACGATGCGCAGGTTGTTGCCTCCCATGTTCACTACGTACGCATAACGGCCGGCCACCGCCAGGGACGTGGGCAACCCTCCGCCACCACCGACTAAAACCCCACCCAAACCTATGGGATTGGCAGGCAGGCTGACATCGGAAATGCGAAGATAACCGCTTTGGTCCACCAGGTAGGCAAAGTTACCAACCACCGTCAAGGCCACCGGGGACAGCGCTGCTGAAATCGAAGACACGGCACTGGCTGGAAGGTTTGGCGGTACGGTCAGCGCCGAAATTTGATTGGTCCCTCCCACGGTCAGGGTGGCCCCATTGTTCGTCACCACTGCCGCCGGCAGTTGGGCTAGTGATAGCGTACCGCTGATTTGAGTTGCCTGCAGCGATCCGCTTAACTGGGTCGCGGGCAGTGTGCCAGACAGATTGCCTGCCGCATTAGCAAACATCGCATAGGGGGTGGGAGTGATTTTTTGCCTGGGAGCCAGGATGGTGAAGGCCCCGCCACCATTGGTGCGGACGCCAATTTCCAACCACCGGTCCGGCCCGGTAAAGGTGGCGCCAAAATCGAGCGTGACCAGAAACACTCCATTGGTTACCGGCATTGCTGCATTCGTAATGACCGTGCCGACTTGGCCAACCCCGTTGCTGACACTGCACAGGGTGAAAGTCAGGTCGTAGATACCAGTGACGGGATTCGCGCTGTTGCTCAAGCGTCCTTGGTAGGTGAATGCGGTCCCTTGCGCCAAAAGCGGCAGTGGAAACGCGAGGGCCATGGTCGCCAGTGCAAGGAGTTGAATGCGGACAACCCATGCTGGTGATAGAAAATCAGTTGCTCGCGCCCTTTCCGCTGCGATCTGCCGCTGTTTGGAGGTGGTGCGGGAGCCAACTGGGTCTTCCAAGCCTTCGTACACGCGTGTTGTCATAAAACTCATGGAGTTGGTTTTACCTCCTGTCTCCGGACTGGCCGCGATGCGATTATTCATAAATTGTAATAGCGTCTCTACCTGCAGAATTGCACCGATCTACTATAAACTGCCATCATAGTCATGATAAAAAATCCTTATGTCAAACAAATAATTGCAAAATCCGAGATTGCACGGTTGGAATGTGAAGCGATTGGTGCTCAACGGTTTGCGTCATCGCCGTCGTTGTCAGAACCTGATGCTGATAGAAATTGCTTTTTGGCACATTTGATGCTTACATTTGTTGCGGTGCGGTAAGGACCGGCAGAAATATGAAGACAGGATGGACGGGATGGACGGCAGGGATAAGTCACCAGTGAACAGTAACCAGTAATCAGTAAAAAGGAATGGGAAGGATGGGACGCATGGGAGCGATGGGGCGGATAGGCGAACCCCTTTTAGAACCCCTTTTACGAAAGGGTGCTAATCGTCGAGTGGAGTAACTATATCCAATTGCTCTAGGAACTGCCATATTGCGCGCTTCACGACCCGCGGCAGATTCACGCCATTGGGGTTATGGCTTATCCCCTTAATCCCTGTGGGCCTCACAAATGCCGCATCTGATTTAGGCAATAACTGAACACGCTCAAAGCAAATGAGCTTGATTTTTGGCTTCTTATCAATCTCTCTCCGGTATCTGATGACATAGCACAAAACATGCGATCTTGCTCGTTCTCGTGGCATCGCCACAAGCCTCTGCAAAGCCGGTTCACTCCCAAAATTGTGTGCCAGATTTTGGCCTGGTTTCAGACTATTGGCAAGCATCTGCTCGCTAATCTCGTAAACCGGATTCGTCAATGCTCCGGTGCTATCCAAGGCGGCCTCTAACCGCATAAGCACCTGCAAATCACAGATTGCTACTGCACCCACGTTCTTGAATGTGATCTTCGTCTGATTGGTGAAGAAAGCTTGGCTTAGACGTTCCAACTGAGAGGTTGTGTTATTTTCGAGGTCCAAGACATTTGCTATCGGGATACCGGATAAGTAATTTGTGACTAGTTTTATATTTATTTATCCCCGGAAGATCAAAAGCTAGCGGCTCGCATGAAAACTCAAGCCGCGGTTCAACCGATGACTCCATCTGCTCCTTAGCAATTTTGAGTGACTGGATCATCAATACGGCGATGATAACACCAACAACCGCACAAACCGCCTGAATGACGGCGCTGTCGTCTCTAAGCCATTGCAGTAGCTTTCTTTTAAGCCCTCCAAGACACTGCAGTAGCTTTCCCATAAGGTTTCCAAGACATTGCAGCAGCTTTCTCATAAGTATCATAATGGAAACCACCGGGACCTGTCCATCGCTGAATCCGAACAGTATTGTTGAACTGATAGGAATTTGTTTTTTGGCACATTTGATGCTTTCACTTGTCGCGTTGCGGTAGTGTGGCAAGGCGGCGCGATCCGAAGACGCGCTGAAAGAAGGAAAAATCAAACATAGTCATGCTAAACCCGAACAGCCGAAGGCTCGGCCGGGGCTCACGTTCCTACCGGACCAGACTCCGGTGAAATACCAGCCGTGTCCGTGGAAGAAAAATGCACTACGGCATTCCTACATTTCCTACCGCGTGGCGGAGGTTCAGGATGTGCCGAAGGTGGCGCTGGAGGCGGGGAACTCGGGGCAAATGATTTTCCAGCATTATCGCGAGCTGGTGCAGGCAAAGGACGCGAAGGAATGGTTTGGCATCTTTCCCAATAAAACTGAGACCTGAGGGCTGAAACGTGATGGTGGAAAGAAAATAGCCCGGACACTACTCCGGGCTTCTTCAACAACACTGTGTTTTCCGTTGGGTCACTACTCCCAACACCTTTAGATTAACACACCCGGGATTTTCGTCTTGTCACCAGTGCTGGGGACAAAAACTTTACCAGGGATGCATCTGGTCAAGCCAAGCGGCGGAAAACTGATGACTGGCGCTGCATCGAGTCGGTGCGAATTGACCGCGATATGTTTGAACGCCAATGGTGGGGTGATCCCTGAAAAATTTAACGCTGTAATGGTGTGTGGAAAGTAGAAATGTTATGACGGCGTGGACGATGGCGGCAGGCGAAGCTCATCCTGGGCCGGTGCCGCGATGCGACCGGGAGTAAAACCTTCGGAGAGCAACAGCACCCGAACGCTCACCTGGCCACGCTCGCGCAACCGGTCAGTCAGGCGCGACAGCGTGTTGCGGTCTTCCGTCAAAATAACGGGAATGCCATCATCCTCCGCCTGGGCCAGAATTTTCAGGTCGTTGATGATAATCGGGCGGCGGTCTTCAACGGGCGAAGCGCTGTCCTCGCGAACCGCCCGCAACAAGGCCGCCGCGCGAATCGCGTGCGGTAGATTGTAGGGCTGGATGCGGAAATTCTGGAGCGGCAAATCACTGACCGGCTGCTTCACTTCAAATTCGCCAGCGGCAACCGTGGAAAGCCACATGGGAATGCGTTGCGTGAGGCAATGGCGAAAATATTCCAACGCCACGGCATGATGCACCCGGCCCGGATCGGCAAACGTGATCAAAAAACTGGTGTCGAGCGAAACCTGAAGCATAGCGTCATTTATTCCCCCGGAGCGATTCCACCCAACCCGCCGCCGACGTCACATCGCGCCATGCTTCGCGGCCTTTCTGCCAAAGATTCGCCAGCGCGCGTTCGTCCACTTCGGACGCATTGGCAAGAAATTGAATCAGGCGGACATCGCGCAACGCCTTGGTGCGTATATGCTGCTCGGCCTGCACCCGAAGCGTGACGTCCTTGTAAAGCTGGTTTTCCTTTTCGCCGCCAAGCTGCTGTTCTGTGGCACTGATGCGCACGGTCTGGCCGGAATCCCCCAAAACCAAATGCACATTGGGGTCTTGCTTGCCGCCAGCGTTGACCACCTTGCCGGTCAAATACTTTTCCACACTCACCCAGGCATTCTCGCTGCCATGTTGAAACTGGCTGTTGTTCGCAATCCGCAGGGGACGCCGAACGGAATCGGTTTGAATGGAATAGGCGCGGCTGGGATACCGGCGGGTCCGCGATTGCCATTGCTCAATCACCTCGGCGCGGCGTGGCTGGATGGCGTCCAAATCTCCGGTATCATCAAGTTTCGCCAGATCACTACGGACATCCGCCGCCAAAAGCTGGGCCACCAGGGCAATCAATTTTACCGAACCTTCTTCGATGCGAACGCGGGAATCGCTGAGGCTGGCGTCCTTCACATCACCCTTGATGAGTTTTTCGACCTCTTCCAAAAAGCCGCGCAAGGTCGGCAGATCCACCGTGGCCGGGGTCAACGGGCGGTTGTCGATCACATCATTGAGTGAAAACTCAAGCTCTGTCAGTTCACCGGGCATATTGTTCGCAACAAAAGTATCGTCCGCGCAATCGAGTTTCACAAGTGGATTTACAGATAGGAATTTTCTTTTTGGCACATTTGATGCATTCACTTGTCGCGTTGCGGTAAAGGAGCATTGGTTTTGGCCCGCCTGCGTTTTCTTTCACGTTTTGTATTCATATACAGAGCTTAACCCCAGCGCGGAGGCGAAGCAAGTGCATAAATCAGGCTGGCGCGGGGCTGCAAACTGGAAGGGGACGAAAATGAGCAGATGGTTGGCGGCAGGCTGCGTGCCTGGTCCCACCACCCTGTAGCAGTGGTCGCAGTGAGCCGATTTGAAGTTCTGGGGGCGGGCCTCAGTCCGTGAGGACGCTTTCGTAATCGGGGGTCGGATCCACGTCGTCGCACGACTCGTAGGTCCAATCCCCATCGACAGAACCGGGCGGTGGACGGGCGGATGAGGTGGTTGGCCCCGCCCAGACCCGAATGGCGCTTAGTTTAGGCGCTTGAAATTGCGGGGTTTGTTTTTCCAGTAGCGGTTGTTGTGCGAGGCCGCTTTAAACTGATGGCGCGGCTTGGTGAGCCAGGGATAGGGTTTGGGCCGCCGTTTGACGGCGCGCGACTCTTGCCGGTGTGGACGATCCGGCAACTGGTCGCGCACCAAATTGAGGAGTAAATCCGCCCAGAGCGCCGCCCGCGAATCACGCCAAGGAGCGCGAGTGGGAAAATAAGAAAAAGACAGCAAGGACAGCAAGGACAGCAAGAATGGACCCGGACTGGGACGAATGGGAGGCATAGGAAAACTGATAGGAAATCGGATTTACCTCGTCCCCGCGTCTGGTATTTTACCGCTTGCCGCGAACTGATTACGGAGTACAATTTACGCGTGAACTGGATGACGGATCGTCACACATTTTTAGTAGCGGTGTTATTTTACGGGATTAGCCTGATTTATTCCGGGTTTCTGTTCAGGCGCGGGTTCCGGGAGGATAACCGTATTAATTACTGTGTCTTGTTGGGCGGGTTTGCGTTGCATACCCTGGCGCTATGGGCGCGCGGACAGCTCACCGGCCAATGTCCCTCCAAGAATCTGTATGAGGCCACCGTGTTTTCCAGTTGGGTGGTGGCAGCGGTCTGTTTGGCCGTCAGCTTGTGGCCCCGGTTGCGCTTCATGACGGTATTTGCCTCGCCGATCTTGTTTGCCATGGGTGTGTTTGCCTTGATGCCTTCATTGGATGTCCCGCCCGGCCATGTGGAGCCCAAGGACTTGGTTGCCACGAGTTTGCATGCAGCGCTGGTGTTGTTGTCGTACGGCGCGTTTGGGTTTGCCACGGTGGTCAGCATGATGTTCCTGGTGCAGGAGCACGACTTAAAGTTGCGCAAGGCGCGCGCTCTGTTTGCAATTCTGCCGCCCATTCAACGGTTGGAAACCATTATCACCGAGTTGACTGTGGTGGGGTTTTTCTTGCTGACGGTTGGTTTGGCGGTGGGGGCGATTGGGATTCAACCGGCGCCCGGCGCGCAGTTCAAAGGGGATTTGAAAATCATTTGGTCGGTGTTTGTATGGGTGGTTTACCTGGCTTTGCTGATTCTGCACTGGCGCTTTGCGCAGCGCGGGAGGCGTTTTGCCTGGGGCGTGGCGGGCACCTTTATCTTTGTGATGTTGACATTCTGGGGGGCCAACCTGGCTTCCCGCATCCATAATCCAAATCCATAACCCATGTCTGTGGTTGTCATAGGGCTCAGTCATCGCACCGCTCCGGTGGAGTTGCGGGAGCGGTTTGCGTTTGCCGAGGCGTCCATTCCGGCAGCGCTTCAGGAACTGCGCACGATGGGGGCGGCGGATGAATCGGTGATCGTATCCACGTGCAATCGCGTGGAGATCTACGCGGCCACGACGATGGAAGCAGCACGGGCCATCGAAACGATGGTCAAATTTCTCCGGCAAAAAGCCGGGCACGAAGATCCGCTGACGGATGAGATCTACACCATGCCGGAGCCCCAGAGCCTCGAGCATCTGTTCAAGGTGGCGTGCGGGCTGGACTCCATGGTTTTGGGGGAAACGGAAATTCTCGGGCAGCTCAAAAAGGCGTACGACCTGGCACTGCAAAGCGGCGGCACCGGATCGAAGTTGAACAAGGCATTCCAGCGCGCCTTCAACGCCGCCAAGTATGTGCGCACCCACACTAACATTCAGCGCGGCAGTGTGTCGGTGGCCTCTGTGGGGGTGGAGTTGGCGCAAAAAATCTTTTCCTCGTTGGGCGATCGGCAGGTCATGGTTTTGGGTGCCGGCGATACGAGCGAAAAGGCGGCGCGCGCGCTGTTGTCGCGGGGCGCTCATAGCGTCCTTGTTTCCAATCGCTCCTATGATCGGGCGTTGGCCTTGGCCACTGAATTGGGTGGCCGTGCCGTCCGCTTCGAGGAGTGGCACACGGAATTTGCCAATGTGGATATTGTGATCAGCAGCACGTCGGCGCCGCATTACATCCTGGACCGCAAGAAACTCGAGCCGCTCATGAAGTTGCGCGAGAATCGGCCATTGCTGCTGGTGGACATTGCAGTGCCGCGGGATATTGATCCCGAAGTCAATACCATGGATAACGTCTATCTCTATAATGTGGATGACTTGCAGGCGATTGCGGAGGATTACCTGCGGCAACGCAAGGATGAGATCGCCCAATGCGAGGAAATCATCCGGAACAAAGTCCGCGAGTTGCTGGACACCTCGCGCCGTCCCCCGTTGCCATCTGGAACCCATCTCGCTACCGAACATGAATAATCGCCCCATTATCATTGCCACACGTGGAAGCGCGCTTGCCCTGGCCCAAGCCAACAACGTATTGGGTCTGTGCCGGGCGGCTTTTCCGGAGCGTGCGTTCGAGATTAAGATTATCAAGACCACCGGCGATAAGCTGCAAACGGCCAGTATGGCCAATCCCAACAGCAGTTTGCCCAAGGGATTGTTTACCAAGGAACTGGAGGTGGCGCTGCTCAATCAGCAGGCTGATCTCGCGGTTCACAGTCTAAAGGATCTTCCCACCGAGTTACCCGCCGGGCTGAAGTTGGGCGCGGTCGGGCCGCGGGCGGATGTGCGGGATGTGCTGGTTTATCGTGATGCAGATTGGGTGCAAAAGCAGAAAAGCGAAGGGCCACCCCAGGAATGGGTGGTCGGGCAACCTCAGCAACGCGGTTGTCCGCCCAAAACCCATCTGAAGGATTTGCCGCCCGGTTTCGTGGTGGCCACGAGCAGCGTGCGGCGCAAGGCGCAAATTCTTGCGAAACGGCCGGACCTCAACGTGGTGGAAATTCGCGGCAATGTGGCGACGCGTCTGCAAAAACTGCATGACCAGGCTGACATCGATGCGACCATCTTGGCGGCAGCCGGTCTCGAACGGCTGCACTTCACCATTGCTGCCAGTGGGCATTTGCACGGTGAGAACATCCCGGAGGGTCTATGTGCCACCCGTCTGGATATCAGGGAAATGCTGCCAGCGGTGGGGCAGGGGGCGGTGGGAATTGAGATTCGCGAGGGCGATGAGCGGATGGAGGCGATTTGCGCGCGGCTGAATCACGAGCCAACCTGGGTGGCCGTGACCGCCGAACGTGCCTTCCTGATGGCGATGGGCGGCGGGTGCCAGACCCCAACGGCAGCCCATGCGCATGTCTCGGGAGCGACCGTACACATGGAGGCATTAAACACGATTGGATCCGCAGCGCATCGTGCGGAGGCGCGGCGTCCGCTGGCGGAGGCGGTGGAATTGGGGCAGTTTTTAGCCGCAGAGTTGAGCGGCAGGTAATTCCAAATCGCTATCAAGCTGAGACTAATCTTCTACTGCCAAGACGCCAGGATAGAAGACACCATTAGTCGCAAAAAGGCACAAAAAACGCAAAAAAGGATGGTATGGTGTAGCTCAAGCCACGGGCTTATCAGAGTATATGCCACGGTTAATTATCCATCGCCCATGGTGTCCGATTTCTGCTGCCAGTCTTGGCTAAATTCGCCCAAACTGAATAAAAGAAAACAGCGTTTAGCAATGGCACCGCTACCATTGCATTCAATCACTTTAGATTTGGCCATTTTACACTATTCTGCCGCCTAGGACTGATTTTGGTATGCCACCTGCTTACCGAAAAGCATGGGAAGTAGTGAAACAAGCTGCCCGTTGCACGATCATGCCGCCTGTCCCGCAGGCGGTGAGGCGTCCGTTTACCATCCTTCTGGGGCACAGGGATGTCGTGTGGTGGATGAATTGAGTCTGTTGTTCGACATTACCTATACGTTGGAAAGCAGCTTGGAATTGCGGAACGTCATACGTCCGGTTTTGCTACGGATGGCGGAGGTCCTGGGTTTGCGCCGCGGGATGATAACGATTCTCAACCGTAATCGCGGCGATTGGGCCATCAGCGAGGCCGTCGGGTTACCCGTGGGCGAAGCGAAGGAGGATTATCTGCAACAATGCCGCGATATTCTCAACCAAGTGGTTAAAACAGGTCAGGCGGTCGTGGTGCCCGATATTCGGAACGAGCCAAGCCTGCGGCCTAGCCGCACAGGTGAGGGCGATGGCACGGGGGCGACACCCGAGACTGGCCTCATCGCGTTCCTGTGTGTTCCCATTAAATTTGGCGACGAAGTGGTGGGCGGTTTGAGCGTGGAACGGAGTGAAAATGCGCGTTCCAACTTGGCGGCGGATCGCCGTTTGCTTTCGCTCATTGCCAACTCGATCGCCCAGACCGTGCATTTCCACCGTGACACCCACGAGAAGCTGGATGCCTTGAAGGTGGAAAACGAGCGACTGCAAGAGCAAATTAAAAGCAGCTTTCGGCCACAGCACATTATTGGCAATTCCAACGCCATGCGCACGGTGTATCTGCACATCGAGCAAGTGGCCAACAGCATCACGACGGTCCTCATCCGGGGTGAAAGCGGCACCGGCAAAGAGCTGGTCGCGCGCGCGCTGCATGAGCAAAGCCCGAGAAAAAGCAAGGGGTTCGTCAAGTTTAATTGCGCGGCGTTGCCGGAATCTATCATAGAAAGCGAGTTGTTCGGCCATGAGCGCGGCGCATTCACCGGGGCCATCGCCATGCGCAAGGGGCGTTTCGAGATCGCCAGTGGCGGCACCATGTTTCTGGATGAAATCGGCGATGTCACTCCGGCCACCCAGGTTAAATTACTGCGTATTCTGCAAGAGAAGGAGTTTGAACGCGTGGGTGGCCATACGCCCATCAAGTGTGACGTGCGTATCATCACCGCCACCAGCCGGAACCTTGAGGAGATGATCGAACAAGGCAAGTTTCGGCCCGACCTGTATTACCGTCTGAATGTCTTTCCCATCTACCTGCCGCCGCTACGCGACCGCAAAGCCGACCTGCTGCTGCTGGCGGATGCGTTTGTGGAAAAGTTCAGCCGTGTGAACAACAAAAACGTGCGGCGCATTTCGACGGCGGCGATTGACCTGCTGATGAGCTACCACTGGCCGGGCAACGTGCGCGAATTGGAAAATTGCATCGAGCGCGCGGTGCTGCTTTGCCCCGGGCAATCCATTGAGGCGCATCATCTGCCGCCCACGCTGCAAAAGAAGGCCCCGACCGAAACTGGCCCGTCCGGCACCCTGGATACCGCGGTCGCCGCGCTCGAATATGAAATGATTGTGGCGGAACTCAAAAGTTGCGATGGCAACATGTCCAAAGCCGCGCGTAACCTGGGGTTGACCGAACGCCAAATGGGCCTGCGCATAAAAAAATACGGCGTGGACTTCAAACGTTTTCGTCCGGCTTAAGGTTGGCAGCGGTCCCCGGTATATCGCGGTTCACATAGCCACCAATGGGTGGCGGTTGGTGGGTTTATTCCGTTCCGCCCCAGCTTGCTGCCAGTCCGTTTATCCGCAATATCGCGTTCGCCATGTTTCATTTTTTTCATTTTATGATTGAATATATTCCTTCACTGGTCTTAAAGCATAGCCTGCATGGTTTGCCATGGGTGAATTGTGCTGCCAGCGGCCCAATAACTGGGAATAACCTGACAACGATAACTGTTACCGAAAGCGAAACGTGAAACTGACTGACCTGCGCGGGATACTGCAATACATTCCGCGATTTCGAGAGAAGACGTTCATCCTGGCTGTGGATGGGGTGATCGTCACGGGGGAAAACTTTGCCAATTTACTGCTCGATGTGGCGGTGCTCCGCTCGCTCAGCATTCGCGTCGTGATTGTGCATGGCGCCTCGGCGCAGATCAAAGCCTTGGGCGAGGCGCAGAATGTCACCCCCTCGGACCTCGAAGGTTCCGGGGTAACCGATGAGGCGACCTTGAACCTGTCGCTGACGGCCGCGAACCGGTTGACACACGAAATTCTGGAGGGGTTGTCCACGAATGATTTGCGGGCCGTGTGCCCCAACGCCATCATCGCTCACCCATTGGGCATTCTGCACAGTGTGGACCACCTCTTTACCGGCAAGGTCGAACGGGTGGATGGCGAATTGCTGCAAACCCTGCTCGCCCAAGGCATCGTGCCGGTCATTCCGCCGCTTGGTTTTGACGGTGATGGCAAAACGTATCGGGTAAATTCGGATCATGTCGCGGTGGCGGTCGGTGAATCGCTGAAGGCAGCCAAGCTCATCTTTATCACCAACGTGGATGGGCTGATCGTCAAGGGGCAGTTGGTCCGGCAAATCCTCGGCAGTGAATTGGATCAATTGTTGTCCAGCCGCAAATCGGAGGTTGCGCCGGAGTCGCAGTCCAAGGCGACGTTTGCCGCGCAAGCCATTCGGGCCGGTGTGCCGCGGGTGCATATCATCAACGGCAAAGAGGATATGGGGTTGTTGGCGGAGGTGTTTTCCAACGAAGGTATTGGCACCCTGATTTATGCCAACGAATACCAGCAGGTTCGGCGGGCCATGAAAAAGGACATTCGCCACATCCTGCTGTTGACCAAGCACTCGGTGGAAAGCGAGGAGTTACTCAAGCGGACGCGACCGATGATCGAAAAGCAGCTCAACGACTATTACATTTTTGAAATTGATAAGAATCCGGTGGCTTGCGTGGCGCTGCACCTGTATCCCGAAAAAAACATGGGGGAATTGGCCTGCCTGTTTGTGAGTCCCTCGCATGAAAACCAAGGGATCGGACAAAAGTTGGTGCAGTATCTTGAAAGCAAAGGGCGGGAGATGGGGTTGGACGCCATTTTTGCCTTGTCCACCCAGGCGTTTACGTATTTTCAATCCAAGGGCGGATTTGTGGAAGGCACGCCGGAAGATTTGCCGCCGTCGCGACGCGAGAAATACGAGCAAAGCGGACGCAAATCAAAGGTGTTGATCCGCAAGCTGAAATAAGTTGGAGATAACCGGTCAGCGCAGCGTCGGTCCTCGCCTGATTACCGGTTGACTTTGAGGATCATGGGCGGCTGATTGTTGACTTGGATGGTGACTTGGTCCTGGGCGATGTCGAGGCATTTAACGATACATTTTTGGCCGGCGGCAATGACTTCGGCGCTTTCATTCTTGAGGATTAACACCCCGTTAAGGAACACGCGGGAGCGCTCGCCGGCAATCATCACGCCGTTAATCTTAAACAGTTGGTTTTTGGCATCCTCGGCCTGGGGGGACAGTTTGGTTTCCGCGCCCGCGCCCGCGGTGGGGGACTTGGTGAGCACTGTGGTCTGCAAGCGCTGTTGCAGTTGCGTGAAGAGGTTGGTTTGTTGGTGGAACTTGACCATGGCTTGCGCAAATGCAGCCTGGCGTTTCAGGTCCAACTGGCGCACTTCCACCAAGTTGCTGCGGCTGGTGGTTAGCACGCGCGTGACGATCGACTGGTACTGTTCGGCACTGGCGTGCAATTCAGGCGAGATGGCGACGACCCAGGTGGTGGCCTCCGTAAACCCTCGCTCTCGCGATTCGGCCCCGGGATTGCGCAGAATGGCGTATTTCATGGAATTGGTGAGGCGGGTAAACTCGGCATCCTTGTCGCGGATCAGGGCATTGGTGAGGGAACGGAATTGGTCCATGGCCAACGCCTTGCGCATGGCGGCGTGGTCCGCCAAGGCGGGAACTTGTTTGCCGATGACGGTGGCCATCTCTTGGGCCAGCTCAAAATAGGACGGCATGACATCGGGATGACGATTCAGGCCGGCGATGACGGTGTTGTATTGTTTCCAAGTCCAGTCATCCGGACCGTCGGAAACTTTGGATTCCGATTTCGCCGTGTTGCTTTTGGACGCCTTGGTGCCAGGTAAAGTGGCCACGGCCGGTTTGGTTTGGGCGGAGGCCGACTTGATGGGGGGTGGATTTTCCGAGTTCGCCGGTTTTTTGCAGGCAGACAACGCCAACAACGCCCAGATTAGGGCGCTCGAAAAGAAAATCCAACCACGTTGTTTCATTGAGGAAAGGATGCCACAAAATCGGTGGTTGGCACGGAAAAAATGGGGGCATAATTCGCTTGATAAAATCGCGGATGGGCCGCAAGGTAATTTGCCGACAGCAAATTCTATGAGAACTTGGCCGCGCAGAGATTGAAGCTATGATGCCCCCCATGAAATATCCCGGAAGAAGTCATCCTCCCGGCGACGTTAAGTTGCCGCCGCGCTATATGCGCAAGCTCGCCCCCCCGGTCGGCAGCGAAAGTTGGATCAAACCGTGGGCGCAATTGCGGACTTTTAATTTTCATCCGTCGCTTTTCCCTGCCATGGTTGGCGCGGTATCGCCTGAAGCCACACCGGGCGGGTTGGTGGCGGTGTATGACAAGGAGGGAAAGCACTTTGGCACCGGCATGTTCAATCCCACCGCGCGCGTGCCGCTGCGGGTGTTTCATCACGGGCCGGAGCCGGTGGGGGAAGACCACTTGGATCGTTCCGTGGAGCAAGCGCTGGCCATGCGCTTGGACATATTCAAGTTACCGGAGCAAACGGATGCGTTTCGGGTGATCAACTCGGATGGGGACGCGTTGGGCGGCTTGATCATAGACCGCTATGCCGACGTATTGAGCATTGAAGTGCATAGTCTGGGCATTTACCAGCGTCTGCCGCGCTGGCTGCCCATGCTGCACGCGCGCCTGGGCACCAAACGCATCCGGTTGACGGTGGATTCGTATGTCGCCAAGGTGGAGGGCATCCGCGATTTGCCGGAGATACCGAGCGACGCGGTGCGCAAGGTGCATGTGCGCGAGCATGGGTTGCGTTACGAGGTGGATTTCGCGGAGGGCCACAAGACCGGCTTTTTCTGCGATCAACGGGATAACCGTCTAAAGTTCGCCCGGATGGTGCAGGGCCGGCGGGTGTTGGACTTGTGCTGTTATACTGGTGGCTTTTCCGTGGGCGCGGCGGTGTTGGGCAAGTCGGAGGATGTCACCGGGGTGGATTTGGACGAGGACGCCATCGCTCAGGCGCGACGCAACGGGAACCTGAACCACCAGAACCGGATTCAATGGGTGCATGCAGACGCGTTCACGTATGCGCGGCAGATGTACAAGAACGGCCAACGCTGGCCGGTGGTGATGTTGGACCCACCCAAGCTGATGGAGAGCCGTGAAACGGAATGGGAGGGCTGGCGCAAGTACGAGGACCTGAATGGACTGGGCATTGCGCTGGTGGAACCGGGCGGTTTGCTGGTAACCTGTTCGTGCTCCGGGCTGGTTTCAATGGAGGAGTTTGAGCACGTGGTGATTCGTGCTGCGCATAAGCAGCACCGGCGCTTGCAAATTTTCGACCGGACCGGCGCCGGGCCGGACCACCCGATGATGTCGAACTGCCCGGAGAGCCAGTACTTGAAAGTGATCTGGAGTTTGGTGCGCTGAAAAGCACCTTAATAACGGTTGCAATTTCAGCGGGTATCGGTTATGTTCAACATAAGATTGGGACATGAACAACCGCGATCGTAACGGAACCACGGCAGACAAACACGTGGGGCGAGGGTGCTGTACCGGCCACAACGGATCGGCGCTCGGGTTCACGCTCATTGAGTTGCTGGTTGTGATTGCCATAATAGCGATTCTCGCAAGCCTGCTGTTGCCCGCGATGGCTGGCGCCAAAGCTCGAGGAATTTCCATTACCTGCCTGAACAATCTTAAGCAGTTGCAGTATTGTTGGCACATGTACGCCCATGATAATGAGGACGTGATACCGCCGAATAATTTCGTTTTCGGAGTGGTGATGGGCACCACCAACGGGCCATCCCTTAAGGAGAGTGATATGTCCTGGTTTAGTGGTATCGCACCCCAGGACACCAACGTAATCACTGCTGGCAACTCACTCTTGTTCAACTATAATCAAAGCCAGTCCATTTATCATTGCCCGGCTGATCAATCCACAGTGGACGGCTTCCCGCAGGTACTACGCAATCGCAGCTACAACGTTAGTAATAGCGCAAATTGCCACGCCGCCGATGGCTTTCGCCTATACAACGAGATTTCAAATCCGGCCAGCTTGTTCACGTTCATTGACACCCACGAGGATACCATCTGGGATACCACGTTCGGCGTGATCAGCCAGACTGATTTTTGGCGTGATTACTGGTTGGATATCCCGGCGGATCGCCACATGCAAGGGGCGAACATCGCCTTTGCCGACGGTCATGCGGAACATTGGAAGTGGCGGGTGCCAAAACCCGGGATGGCCATTTTTTGCCAACGTGCTTATAATAACGATGACTTGCAGGATTTGCGCCGTCTCCAGCAGCATATCAAGGGCGCCGGTGGTAACTGACGGGCGGCGGCACGGGTTTTGAGAAAATTACTTGAGCAGGCGTCGCGCGGCGGTGCGCACGGCGTCGGCAAGTTCGGCAGGGGATAACACGCGGCAATGCCCCCCCCAGCTTAGCACCCAGCGTTCGATCTCCACCAAGCTCGACAACTGCATCCGTAATTCCAGGCCACCCTCGGCCAAAGCCGTGAGCTGTTGCGATTCATGCCATTTCTTTTCGCGCACGATCTGGGCCACCGAGGCATCAAAGTGCAGCACCACCTCATAGCGGCCCGCTCCGGTGTGAACACCAAAGCTGTCGCGCAGCCGTTTTTCGAGGGAGAAGCGGGCGGGACGCGCGAACGTCTGCCCGGTATGCCGCACGGATTGCATTCGCGCTGGAACGAACGTCCGAATATCCTTGCGCAAATGATCATACGCGAAGAGAAACCACTCTCCGTTGATGTTGGCGAGGTGATACGGGTCCACCACGCGCGTTTCCGCCTCCGGGGCGCCCGGTTTTTTGTACTTCAATTCGAGCTGCCGCTGGTGGGCGGTGGCGTCCGCCAGCAGCTTGAAAACCTCCAGATTGAGAATTGGTTCGGCGCGATGCCGGAAGGAGATGGTCTGCCCCAAATCGGCCAGGTTGATGGAAATGGTATCCGGCAGGGCGGAAGCGACTTTTTTAATGGCTCCCAACAGCGGTTTTTCAAAGTTCGTGCCGCGATATTGTTCCAGTGCCTTTTCCGCCACCACCAATGCGAATAACTCACCTTCAGTGATTTGCAGGGAGGGAAAGGAGGTTACTTCCTGCGTGTAATAAAACCCGTTGCGAGCGGGGTCAAAATCAATGGGTAACTCCATGCGGTCCCGCATGAAGGCCAAGTCGCGGGAGATGGTTTTATAGCTGACCTCGAGTTGCGCGGCCAAGGTGTATGCATTGGGAAAACGGCCGGCCACCAATTCCTGGTGAACACGCTGCATGCGCTCCAAGGGCGGACGCGATCCCGCCCGAATCATGGGTTTGAAACTTTTGGAGGCGTGTTTCACGGATCAACGTAACCGACCCGGGGTTCGGCGGATGGAGCCGTGGAACCGGTCTATTGCCCGCGTTCAAGCCGGGTCAGCAATTCGTCGTTGGTCTTGTGCTTTTTGCAGGCGGCCAACAGCGTTTCCATGGCTTCCACTGGATTGAGGTCCACCATCATGCGGCGGAGCTTGCGCACGGCTTCGATCTGGTTGGGCGGGAATAATTTTTCCTCTTTGCGGGTGCCGCTCTTGGGAATATCAATTGCCGGGAACAGGCGGCGATCGGAGAGTTTACGGTCCAGAATCAATTCCATGTTACCGGTGCCCTTAAATTCCTGAAAGATCAGTTCATCCATGCGGCTGCCGGTATCCACCAACGCGGTGGCAATGATGGTCAGCGAGCCGCCGCCTTCAATTTTACGGGCGGAGGCAAACATCTTGCGGGGGATTTCCAGCGCACGGGCATCCACACCGCCGGTCATCGTGCGTCCGCTGCCGCCATGCACACTGTTGTAAGCGCGGGCGACGCGGGTGAGCGAATCAAGCAGCACAAACACATCCTTGCCCGACTCCACCAAGCGCCGGCAACGTTCAATCATGAACCGGGAGAGGCGCACATGGGTTTCCAAATCCTGATCATTGGAAGAGGCCACCACTTCCGCTTTGACGGAGCGTTGGAAATCGGTCACTTCCTCGGGGCGTTCGTCAATCAGCAGCACCAGCACCTGGACTTCGGGGTGATTCGCGGCCACTGCGTTGGCAATCTGCTTGAGTACCGTGGTTTTGCCCGTGCGCGGCGGAGCCACAATCAACCCGCGGGTACCCTTGCCAATCGGGGTCACCAAGTCAATGATGCGGCTCTCGAGCAGGTCGGGGGTAGTTTCCAATTTGAATTTCTCGATGGGATCAATGGTGGTCAAGTTTTCATACCGGACTGATTTGGTATAATCGGAAAACGGCATCCCGTTCACCTTGTCCACCGTTTTCAACTGCGGACTGCTGCCGCGATGCGGGGGTTGCAAAGCACCTTCCACTTGGCACCCTTCCCGCAGGAAGCTCTTCTTGATGGTGTCCGGGGTGACGAAAATATCGGTCGGCTTGGGCTGAAAATGCCCCTGTTGTGACCGCAGGAACCCGAAGCCCTTTTCGGAAATTTCAAGAAAACCGGAACCTGTTTCCGGTATGTTGGCGCTTTGCGCTGTACTCATATTTGTTACTTTTTTATGCAAACGTTGGTGTCGTCTTGGGTTTAAAAAAACTACCCTTCGAACTCTTGAATGAATCATGGAACAAACTGGCGAACCGAATAGCTTAAAAAACGAGCCCGCCGCCAGATATTGACCTGCGACGTGCCCAAGCTAACGCCATTTAACGTGGCGTGCAACTAAATTTTTCCAGAATTTTGCGAGGCTAGTCACAAGCCCCCGTTGAGATTGGTCGCAATTTGACCGGATTAACACTACCAAAACAGCCTACGGCAGCCTTGATTCGCCCAAAGGTTCACCTTGGGGGTGAGACTCGCAAGGGGTTAAGCCCCCACTTCCGCCCGTGCCTCGGCAGCGAGTGGCGTGCTCAGATAACGCTCTCCCGTTGAACAGGCGATGGTAACAATCAATTTGCCCTTATTTTCTGGCAATTTGGCCAGTTCGATTGCTGCCCAGACATTGGCGCCGGTGGAAATTCCTACCAAGATACCCTCTTCCTTTGCCAGTCGTCTTGCCATTGCAAATGCGTCATCATTAGCTACTTGCACGCATTCAACAATTTGAGGATTGCCTTTGCTGTCTTTCAAATGGAGGTTTTTGGGCACGAATCCGGCACCCGTACCCTGAATCTTGTGCGGGCCTGGTTTGATTGGCTGTCCGGCCAGCGTCTGGGAGATCACCGGAGAGTCCTTGGGTTCCACAGCGACCGCTTTGAAACTGGCACGCAGCGGTTTGATGGTTTCCGTGATGCCGGTGATGGTGCCGCCAGTGCCCACCGCCGAAACTAAAATATCCACTTTACCATCTGTGTCTTCCCAAATTTCCTTGGCGGTCGTTTGGCGATGGATTTCCGGGTTGGCAGGATTATCAAATTGCATTGGTATCCAGGCATTTTTCGTTTCCTTGGCAATTTGTTCGGCTCGGGAAATAGCACCGCGCATGCCCTCAGCGCCGGGCGTCAGGACCAGTTTCGCACCAAGCATTGCCAGCAGCGTGCGCCGCTCCAGCGACATGGTTTCTGGCATGGTCAGGATCAATTTATACCCTCTGGCGGCGCAGACGAAAGCCAGGGCGATCCCGGTATTTCCGCTGGTGGGCTCGACAATGACGGTGTCCTTGGTGACTAAGCCACGCTTCTCCGCATCAGCAATCATGGACATGCCAATGCGATCTTTGACACTGCCCAAGGGATTAAAAAACTCGCATTTCAGTAAAATGGTGGCTGGCAGACCAGCCGTAACCTTGTTCAGGCGCACCAAAGGGGTGCGACCAACCGTTTCCACAATGTCGTTATAAATCTTACCCATAAGTGTTACATTAGTTATCTGATTGACTTGGTTAAAGTTGGTGTGGATTCGTATTTTTGCAAGTTTCTTTTTCACCAAAACGGATTATTCGTTTTCTCCTGTTCCACGGTGGTAAACGGACCATGCCCGGGACAGATCAAGGTTTCGTCAGGAAGCGAAAAAATCTGCTGGCGAACCTTGGCACGCGCCAATTCTCCGACCCCTGGGGCCTTGCCCATGGAGCCAGCGAAGAGGGCGTCTCCCACGATGGCCAAATTCGGCGCGTCTTCGGGCCAGTTGCCAACGATATAGGTGACGCCGTCTTCCGCGTGTCCGGGCGTATCACGATTGGTGATGCGCAAGCTGCCGAGATGGAGAAAGTCATTCGCCCGGTTGCGGTGCTGAGGCAGCGCCTCTTTGGCGCCGGTATGCAATAACGCGCGCGGGAACTTTTCCCGGATGGCTGGCAGGCATTGTTGGTGGTCGAAGTGCGAATGGGTAATGAAGAGGTGTTTCAGTTGCAGGTCATTTTCCTGGATGGCCTGGAAAATCGGTTCGGGAGTCAAGCCGGTGTCAAACAATGCGGCTTCCCGGGTGACCTCATCCCAAATCAAATAGCAATGCACGCGGAAACCGTCATCACCGGTGGTAAGGCGGCGCATTTCCCGCCAGATGGATAAATCAGGCTCCGGTGGGGTCCAGCCGTCGGCAATGCGCTGAAGCTTTTCGGGATTTAATCCCAGCAGTTTGGCGGCGTTGGCCAGCTTGGCGTGTTTGGGAAGATCGCCATTTTCCTCGAATATCTGCAATTCCGGCAAGGGCAGTCCGATGGCTTGGGCGACCGCCTCGGCGGTTACCCCATTCATCTGGCGCGCTTTGCGAATGATATCACCCACATGATCTTCCAAATTCATGGAGAGGAATTTAGCGTGAAGTGAGGTTTCGTCCAGTCTGGAGATGCGGAGAAATGCACTTTTATCAAAGCGCCGCCTTGAAAAAGTGAATTACTGCCATTGGGGGGGATTAAGGCTGGCGGAAGGTTTTGCCTGCTTTGTACAATTCCATCAGGGTTCGGTTATTTTCCACGAGGGGAGTTACGCCCTGTTCCACGGAGATATCCACTGCCCGTTGAGCGGTTTTCACTGCCTGCTTGAAGTCGCCGGTCTCCGCATAAGCGGCGGCCAAGGTCCCGACCATGGACGGATAGCGGTAGCCCGTCAGGGAACAGGCATGGAGGGCGTGGCGAACCGCTTCGGCGCCATTGCGCACGCGGCTGTCTTTGGCGGTTGCCAAGCTCCACGCCAGATTGTTCAGCGCCTCTGGATAATCAGGGTGCAACTTTACGGCTTGGGTCAAATGCAGCACCACGTTGACTTTGTTGGTGGTAACGGCGTCCAGAAAGGAACCTAACGCAAACTGGGCGGCGGCTGATTGGGGGCGTATTTTGACGGCTCCCAGAAAGCAGGCATACGTTTCCTCGGGTTTGTTTTCCTGCGCGCTCAATTCGCCAACATTCAGAATGCATTGGACGCGATTCGGCGATATTTTTGCCGATGCCAGGAACGCTTTTTTGGCCTCGTCGGTACGCCCTTCCGCCATGAGTGCTTTGCCCCAGAAAAGCAGCGCGGTGGCGTTATACTGGGTCCGGTCATTGGCGTGGGTAAACAAGGCGCGGCTGTTGCTCCAGTAACGAAGTTGGTAGTGGTTCAAGCAGACGCACGCGATTATCAGGCCGGTGCCTGCCAACCCCCAGAGGGTGGCTTGGTGTGGTTGCTGTTCCGCGCGATCCCGCAGCCACCAGCTCACCAGGATTACCATGCCGATCAGCGGGTAATACATGAAATGATCCGCCAACGGTTGTTCGCTAATTTGCACCAGGCCGATGACTGGCAGCAACAGCGCAAACAACCAAAGCCATCCGGCCCGCAAGAAGGGCTGGCGCTGCGCATACGAGAATAGGAAGGCGGTGAGCGAGACCAACGAGAAAGCCGCAATCAGTGCCACCACCACCGAGATGGGCGGCCAGGGATAGACCACGACGAGCGGGTCCGGCCAGAATACCTTGCCCACATACCGCAGGGATGCCAGCGGGGTGTTAAGTAACCGTGTGAAAAATGGCACGGATAAGACGTCCTCAGAAGCTTTATAAAAACGCACCGCTTGCACCGACAGAAGCAGCGCGACGCCGGAGAGGATCAGGAAGGGGATTTTTTCCATCCAGAAGTGGCGCCATCCGGGCGCGTGGTCGCCGTGAGTCTGGGAGTTCCCCCGATTCAACGGCCAGGCATCCAGCACCAGCAGCCCGAGCGGCAACGTCAACAGCCAAGGATTGGCCATCAGGGCTAGGGCGAAACACAGCACCGCCAGGATGTATTGCAACCATCGGGTTTTGGTTCCCCGCGTGTATCCGGCATAGCACCAGACACACCCGAGGGCAAAGAAGAGGCCCAGCACCTGTTTGCGTTCGGCCACCCAGGCCACCGATTCGATATTCAGCGGATGCACCGCGAACAGGCCCGCAGCCAGCGCGCTGGTCCACAGATGACCGGTTAACCGGAACAGCAGCCAGAACAGCAACACCACATTGGCGGAGTGGAGAATGATGTTGATCGCGTGCTGGCCAAACGGGCCGCTGCCAAACCATTGGCAACCGAGCATCCAGGAAATTCGTGTGAGCGGCTGCCATACCCCGCCATCAAAAGAACGCCACGCCCAAGCCAGGCTTCCCTCGTGAACGCCGCTGAGAACAATCAAGTTGTTGCTGACGGACTCCGGATCAAGGCAGTTCAGATAATCGAAGCCCAAGAGCGGCCAGTATAATGCCAGCACGGCCACCAGCAGCGCAACGCTGAGCAGCCAGGGCCATAGACGTGTTTTCAATGGGTCAGCCATTCGTCATAAGGATTCCGATATTTGCTGTTTAGAAGCAAGGAGAAAGACAGCGGAAAACGTTGCAGTCTGGGATTTGAGACTTGACGGGGCAGGGGTGCCACAATAGTTTGCCGCGCATGGCCGTTATTGCAAGCCAGTGTTTCCTTGCCCCAAGTTTCGGCAAGGCTATGGAAAAGCGCCCCGCTGCCACAGTATTGGCGGCGGGTGGTGGTTTTACCGGCGCGTGGTTCATGCTGGTTTTGTGACTGGGTCTGGCACGCCAATTTTCATCTATGGGTCTTATCGTCAAACTCCGCACGCGCCTTCGGCGGTATCGCAAACTGGCGCTGGCCTGGAATAAATTTCATACGACGTTGCGCAAGTATTGGCTGCAAAGTTTCGCTATGCGGGCGTTGCGCAAGGTTTCCCCGGTAAATTCCCGGTTCGGCCCCGTTAAAGGCGTCTTTTCAGCGTATGAGGAGCTTCGTCAGGGGCGTTTGCGCGGGCGCATTCTGCTCCACGAGCAACCCACCCCGCCAGCCGCTCCGGATTCGTTGCGAAAACGCTGTCGCTTTGATAAGAAACAGGATGAGTGCCAGCCGTGGCCCATTTTTTGGAGTTACCATCCCGAAGCCCGTTTGGTGACTCAAACGCTGGCGTTACAGGATAATCAGAAGCGACTCTGCCTCGAGGCGGTCTTTCGGGATCATTTGCCATACGACCCGGCTTATCAGTATCTGGTCTTGCCGAAGCCGGTGCGGTTGAAAGGGAACTGGACCAGTGTGGTTTCCCGGTGGCAGGACGGCTTTGGGCACTGGTTTTTTGATGTGGTCCCCCGGTTGGCACTGTTGGCCGAGTTCCCGCCCGACACGCAAATCCTGGCACCGCCTGAACTACCTGGTTACCAATGGGAAACGTTGCGCTGGCTGGGTTTGGCCGAACGCGTGCGGCCTACCCCCGAGCGGCACCTGATCTTGGAACATTATTATTTCAGTCCGCCAACCATTCTCACCGGTTGTTATAATCCGTATGGGGTGTTTTTTTTGCGGCGCAGTTTTTTATGCCGGGCCGCCCGTGATTACGAGCCGCCACGCCGTTTTTTTGTGCGGCGGGTGGGTAAAACCCGGGGGATGCTGAATGAAGACGAGGTGGCGGCCTACCTAGAGCGGGCCGGATGGGCCATTGTGAACCCCGAAGGCATGCCGATGGAGAAGCAGATCAAATTATTTGCTGAGGCGGAGGCTGTTTGTGCTGCCCATGGTGCAGCCTTAACCCACTTGGTCTGGGCTCGCCCCGGCTGCCGGGTTTATGAAATCTGCGTGGATAACTATTTAAACGGCTGTTTTGAAGGTCTCGCGGAAGCGGTGGGGAGCCACTACCGCTTCATGGTATGCCCCGGCGACCGGGAAAATCAGTTTCACGTCAGTTTGGCCGAGTTGGAGAAGCTGTTGTTGCCAGAGGACCGCCCAACCCGTTAGCTCGGTTTCCAGACGTGGATCCGTTTATCCCCGGTCATTTACGAGCGGGGTGCCCTTTCAACTTCGTCTCACTGCCAGAGGCCAGTTTGGGGCGCTCAGCCGTCGCACCGGACGTTCCAATCGTACGGGATATCATTTTCAAAGGGCGGGATTCGATATTCATCCGGCGCTTTATAATCATATAGCTCGGTGCAGGTGTTCACAATAATCGCTTCCGTCTCCCCAATGCCCTTAAACCCGTGGACTACCCCGTTGGGAATCTTGACGAGGATTGGATTATGCTCGCCCAGGAAGAATTCATTGACCATTTTGTAAGTCGGGCCGGCCTCGCGATAATCACACAAGACCAATTTGATCATCCCCTTTACCACGGCGAAATTATCAATTTGCTGTTTGTGATAATGCCACGCTTTGACCACTCCGGGATAGGCGGTGGTAATATAAACCTGGCCAAACTTCACGAAATCCGGGTCGTCACAGCGTAATATTTCCATCAAACGTCCGCGTTCGTCAGCGATCACTTTCAAGTTCTTGACGACGACGCCCTCAATTCTTTTCCGGTCGGGTAGTTTAAATTGCTTCATAGAATTTGTTCACGTTAAATCGGTTTTTCGCCCAGCACGATGCCGACACCTTCCCTGACGCCCACGGTGTAAATGCCCAGCCGGGTGTTGATTTTGTTTAGATTATAGGTGGTGTTCGCCGGACGCGGAGCGATGGAGGGGAAAAAAGAGGAGGGGACTGGTTGGATGAGGGACCGCGGCGCCTTTACGGCATCCGCGACCGCATAGGCGAAATCAACGGTGGGAATAATATCCTTCCCGGCGACGTTGAAAATCTCGCCATAAGCCTGTTGGCGGATCGCTTCCCAAACCACTTTGGCGCAGTCCGCGTTATATAACGGCTGGGTGATGATATCATTGACCACCTGGCAGGTTTGTCCGGCGCGGAACTTATCGCGCCATACGGTCACCCAGTTACCCCGGCGACCTTGATTGGGGATGCCATACATCAAGATGGGCCGGATAATGATCCAATCTATCTTGCTGTATTTCACGGCATACTCCGCCCCGGCCTTCGAGATGCCATAATAGTTTATGGGCGATAACAAATCATCATCCGAATACGGGGCCTTGTGTCCGTCAAAGACGGCGTTGGTGGAGATATTGACCAGCTTGCAGTTAATATCCGCGCACAATTTTATCAAATCAATGGTGGCGCTCAGGTTGATGTTGATCGCCTCATGGTGGTTCTTTTGGGCGTAATCAACATTACCGATGGCCGCGCAATGAATGATGATGTCCGGCTTGATGCTGTAGATTAAATCCAGTCCGGCTCCCGTGGTCAGATTAAGGCTGTACCAGTTGCCAATGGCGTCGGGATGGTGATTGCAGGTGAATTTGTGTAATTCATGCTCGGCGGGCGCTAATGCGATTAACGCCTTGCCAAGCAATCCTGCCGCGCCGGTGATTACGATTTTCACGTGGGTGGTTTGAATTAACGAATCAATGCTTCCGCTTCGCCACCCGGTGGTCCGCCACTTCGGTGCGTTGCTGCTGCGTTACGGTATGCTGTCTGGTCGCCATTGTGTGCCAATTACCAAAAATGCGGATGCCGCAATTCTGGGCATCCCGGTTAGTGATGGGAAGGTGCGAGTGTCACGGCCTCGGGGTTTCGTCACCCGAGGTGCTGTGGGGCAAGCGCGGCACTTCCCGTTCACGATCCGGTTGGCAAACTAGCTTTGTCCTGATCGGGCGTCAATTCCAAACTCTAAAGCTGGGAGTTGCGGTTGGTTTGAAGAAACGATTGCGGATTGCTGGAATTCCCCTTAAACTTCACTTTATGCAAGGTTCGAGTGGCGCATCCACCAACGCTGGCCCCGAGGCAGCGCGACAACGGTACCTCCAGGCATATCGCTGGATGTGCCTGGCGCGGGTATTGGAAGAAACCATGGCCAGTTTGTATCGCGGCGGGGCGATCCATGGTGGCGTGTTCATGGGGCGCGGCCAGGAGGCGCTCAGCGTGGCGCTGGGCATCCGTCTCAAACGCGGGGATGTCTATGCCCCTTTGATCCGGGATCAGGCGGGACGCCTGGCCTTTGGCGAAACCGTTCTGGACGCGCTGCGCACCGCTTTGGGTTCTGCTGCCGGGCCGATGCGCGGGCGCGACGGGAATGTCCACCGTGGACGCCCGCGGGAGGGACTCTACCCGATGATCAGCCATTTGGGGGCCATGATTTCAGTGGTCAGCGGGGCGCTGATGGCCCGGCGGATGATCGGTGAAGCCGGGGTCGTGGGGGCGACGTGCATTGGGGATGGTGGCACTTCCACTGGCGCGTTTCACGAGGCCATGAACCAGGCCACAGTGGAAAAGTTACCCCTGGTGGTTGTGATTGCTGATAATCAGTACGCCTATTCCACCCCCGCCAGCAAGCAATACGCCTGCCGTTCTTTGGTGGATCGGGCGATTGGCTATGGGTTGAAGGGGGAAGTGGTGGATGGCACCGATCTGGCCGCTTGTCTTGAAATGATCGGCGGGGCGGTGGAACGCGCCCGGGCCGGGCAGGGGCCGCAGATGATTGTCGGACACCTGCTGAGATTGTGCGGCCACGGCGAGCATGATGATGCCAGTTATGTGGACCCGGCGCTGAAACAATCCGCCGCTGGTCGCGATTGTCTTAAAGTCGCAGAAGACTATCTATGCCAACAAGATATGGCGACGCGGGAAGAGATTGACCGTTGGCGGGTGGAAGCCGTAAAGCAAGTGAATGCGGCGGTGGCCGTGGTGCAGCGCGAAAGCGCGCCGGATCCGTTCCGCGAGGAATGGTGTGCACTATCCAACCGGCGATTGTTGGACCTGCAACACAATGGAGGGCTGGCGACATGAGCATCACGTATCTGGAGGCGATCCGCAGCGCCATGGCAAAGACTTTGGCGGATGATCCGCGGGTTTTTATCTACGGTCAGGATGTCGGCCAGTTGGGTGGCGCATTCAAGGCCACCAAAGGACTTCAAAAAGAGTTTCCCGGGCGGGTGATGGACGCGCCCATTAGTGAGGATGCCATCTTGGGGTCTGCCATCGGTGCCGCGATTGAGGGGATGCGGCCGATCATCGAGATTCAATTTGCGGATTTTTCCACGGTGGCCTTCAACCAGATTGTGAACCAGGCCGCCACGTTGTACTGGCGCACCGGGGTGCCTTGCCCGATTGTGGTGCGGTTGCCCAGCGGTGGCACTTCCGGCAGTGGTCCGTTTCACAGCCAGAACCTGGAATCCATTTATGCCCATTTTCCCGGGCTGATTGTGATGACCCCCGCCACGGTGGAGGACGCCTACAGCATGTTGATTGAGGCGGTGGCTATTGATGATCCGGTGATTTTCTGCGAACACAAGTTTCTCTATTATCATCTAAAGGCGGCCAAACTGCCCACGGAGGCGTTGCCGGTGGGTAAAGCCCGGATTGCGCGGCCGGGCCGGGATCTTACGCTGGTGACCTTTAGCGCCATGCTGCATGAGGCCCTGGCGGTTGCCGAGGAGTTTGCCACGGAAGGGACGGAACTGGAAGTGGTGGATCTGCGCACGGTCAAGCCTTTGGACACGGATACGATCATTGCCTCTGTGGCGCGCACGGGGCGGCTGCTGGTGGTGGGCGAGGGCTGGCCTTGGGGTGGGGTCACCGCCGAGGTCGTGGCCCGGGTCGCCACGGAAGGTTTTGGATTATTGGATGCTCCGCCCCAGCGACTTACCGCCAAAGATACCCCGGTGCCGTTTCACCCCAACCTTTGGGCGGCGCACCGGCCCACCGCTCGCAGCATCGCCGCCGCTGTTCGTAACTTATTAAAACTCTAAACGAACCATGCCGCAAATTCCCATTATCATGCCGCAACTGGGCGAGTCCATCGCCGAGGCGACCATCATTCAACTGTTGGTGCCGGCTGGCGCCGAGGTCGAGATGCACCAGGACGTGCTCGAGGTCGAAACCAGCAAGGCCACCACGACGGTGACCAGCCCCTGCCGGGGACGCATCGTCAAATGGCAGGTGCAGTTGAACGAGAGTTATCCGGTCGGCGAAACGCTCGGGTATGTGGAGGCCACCCAAGAGGAGATCGCCTCCCAAGGACTCGATAATCCCAAACCGGAAGTGGAACAGTCGCCGATTGATCATCCCGCTGCCCAAGCCGTTCCAATACCGGCTTTGGATGGCCCCCCAGTTGTGCGCCGTTCGGTGGAACCGCGGATCAAGGGATTACCCGTGCCCGCCAGCGCCGTGGGTGCCAGCTACATGTCTCCGCGGCTCAAGGCCCGGATGCAGGAACTGGGATTACACGCGGCGGATATGGCGGGGATTGCCGGGAGCGGCGCCGGTGGCCGGGTGACGATTGAAGATTTTGAGCGCTACATCGCGCACTTGGAAAAACAGAAGCTGACCGAGGCATCATCCATGCGCGTGGCGGTGGCGGATGCCATGCGGCGGAGTTGGACGCGCCCGATCGCCACCGTGGGGGTCATGGCGGAGTTGGATAACTTGTTGGAACACCGCAAGCGCTTCAACCCGAGGCCCGGCCCGGCTTTGTACGCGCTCCGTGCCCTGGCGCGCGCGCTCTCCGAAGATCGCGCTCCGGCGGGACGCCTGGTGGGCAGCAAAATCGTGCATCCGCCGGCCATTGACATTGGTTTTGCGGTGGAAGCGGAAGACGGTGTGTTGGTGCCGGTGATTCGCAACGCCGACCGTCAATCGTTGCGCGAACTTGGGCCGATCTACAATCAGCTCGTGGAGCAGGCACGCAAACGCAGCCTGCCGGTACAGGCCACGGGTGGCTCCGTGGCGACGGTAACCAATTTCGGTACCTTTGGCTTGGTTTGGGCAACGCCCATCCCGCTGCCGGAACAAACCTTGGTGTTGGGCTTGGGTGTGGGTCGCAAAATGCCGAAATGGGATGAAGCGACCCAACAATTCCTGCCGGCGACCTGTGCCTACTTGACCTTGAGTTTTGACCATCGGGTACTGGATGGCGGAGCGGCGGGGCGGTTGCTTACCCGCGTGGTTGCCCTGATGGAAGAGCCGGAGCAGTTATAAAAAAACCGGCGGAGTCGCCTCCGCCGGGTCTTAAATTCGGGGTTTTAACCAATCAAGAAGCCGTCGCTGCTGCTGCTGCCGCTGGAGCCGTCGTAGCCGCAGCTTCGGATGTCTCGATGAAACCCTGCAGTTGGCGCAACCGGGTGGGGTGACGCATCTTGCGCAACGCTTTGGCTTCGATTTGGCGGATGCGCTCACGAGTGACCTTGAACTGTTTGCCCACTTCTTCCAAGGTGCGTGAATAACCATCTGCCAGGCCAAAGCGTAATTCCAGAACCTTGCGTTCACGTTCCGTCAGGCTGGTCAACACATCGTTTAATTTGTCCTTCAACAAACTATAGCTGGTCATGTCCGACGGATTCTCCGCCGCTTTGTCTTCGATGAAATCGCCAAAGTTGGTATCATCGCTGTCGCCGACGGGCGATTGCAGGGAAATGGGCTGTTGCGCCATCTTCAAGACCGCGCGCACACGCTCCACGGGCATCTGCATTTCATCCGCGATTTCCTCCGGTGTCGCCTCGCGTCCGAAATCCTGCACCAACTGCTTTTGCACGCGCATCAGCTTGTTGATGGTTTCGATCATGTGTACCGGAATGCGGATCGTGCGCGCCTGATCGGCAATGGAGCGGGTGATGGCCTGGCGAATCCACCAGGTGGCGTAGGTCGAAAATTTGTAACCGCGGCGGTATTCAAATTTTTCCACGGCTTTCATCAGGCCCATGTTGCCTTCCTGAATGAGATCCAGGAACGACAGGCCCCGGTTGGTGTATTTTTTCGCGATGGAAATCACCAGCCGCAAGTTCGCCTCGACCATCTCGGTCTTGGCCTGCATGGCTTTGCGCGAGAAGTGCTGCAACTGCTTGAACGCATCGCTGTATTGGGCCCCATGCATGCGCACCAGTTCTTCCAGCGACTGTATTTTCCGTTGCTCGGATTGAATGATGGCGGCGAATTGCGGATTTTTTTTCTGCGCTTCAAGCTCGCGAATGGCGCGCCAGCCGCTTTGGAATTTGTCGTGGATGTTTTCCGCTACCTGGGACATCTCTTCAACGACCTTTTGCTTGTAAAAAAACTTGGGAAACGTGGCTTGCAGCCGGGCATCCGCGCGTTTCAAATCCTTTTGCGTCTTCTCCTGCTTGTTTTTTTGCACGCTGGTCTGCAACTCGGCGTATTTATCGTCCACGGTCTGGTCCATGAGGCGCACGGTCTTCACCAGCCGGCGCAAATCCTTGAGGTGGTTTTCGCGGCCTTCAATTTTTTTATCCACAATCACCCGGTCAAACCGTTCCTTGGGTGGTTCGGAAATCAATTTTTCTGCCAGCGCGATGTGCTCTTTGCCTGCGAAGCCGAAACTGTAAACGACTCGTTTGACTTCGTTTTCGGCGTCCTCGATGCGTTTGGAAATTTCCACTTCCTGCTCGCGGGTCAGCAGCGGCACCTGGCCCATCTGCTTGAGGTACATGCGCACCGGGTCGTCCAAAATGTCCAGTCGGCTCTTATCCTCCTCTTCCTCAGGCTCGGGTTGTTTGACCCGGTCCACCTCGGCCTGGTCCACAATTTCAATCTCCAAGGTGCGCAGCCGGGTGTAGATGTCATCCAGCTCATCGGGATTCACCACCGATTCCGGGAGCACATCGTTGATATCACCATAGGTGAGGTAACCCTGTTCCTGCGCCAGCCGTACCAGTTCCTTGACCTTTTCGGTCAGATCAACGCCGGATTGGCTCTTAAAGTGACTGATATGGGAAGCGTTATCGGCGGTGGCAAATGTGACCGCGCGGGCGTGCGCTTCGGCCATTTGCTCTTCCGTCATGTGTTCCGCAACCACCGGTTTGCCCTTGGCGTCCAGCAAGACCGCCTTGGAGACGGCCTTAGGAGCGATTTTGGATGCCACCTTGGGCGCATCCTTTGGGGCGACCGCTTTGGGCGCCTTTTCAGGCGCGGCTTTAGCGGGTTTTGGCGCGACCACTGGATGTTTCAAATCGGGTTTCTGTGCTAGCTTCTTAGCCTTAGTTTTTACCATATATCTATCTGATTCTCTACACGTACCGAGTGTTTACAAAAAGAGCAGAAAACCATGCCACCAGCCCGGTCATAAGTCAACTGGTTATCCCATATTTTTTCGTTGCCGCAAAAATAGGACGGTGCGGGATTTTGCCTTGCTTGCGGGCTACTTTGGTTAGGCGCGGACCAACGTAAGCGTGTCACACATCAAAGGAGGCACGAAAATGGCATGCATTTGACATCGCTGTGTGTGGGGGGATTCATGGGAACACGTACGGTTTTTGGACACCATGAGCAACTACCCAATCAAATTGCGTCCGGAGTTTCAATCCTGGATGAAATCAGTCAGGTCATCTTCGATTTTGATGCCACCCTCTGCTGGCGGCGGCTTGCCGGCTTCGTTGGCAGCCATAATGCAGATATTGCTGGGCACGGCTGAAAACAAAGTAGTGCCAATGATAAAAAAGGTGCTTTACAAGCAGACGATCTTGGGTACTATTTTTGAAAATTTATGCGATCTCGTTTAATTTGGTTGTCAGTGATGGCGGCTTTGGCGGCGGCCATGACCGGTTGTTCCGGCCCGGAAAAGAAGCTGGGACGCGGGTTGACTAACGCGGGTGAAATCACCCGGTTGGGTGAATTCCGCCGATCCATGGAGCAGACCGCGCTGTTCAATGGGCCGGAGGCCGCCTATTCCACCGGTGCCATTCGTGGTCTTAACCGCACCTTGGTGCGCACGGGGATCGGGCTTTATGAAATCATCACGTTCCCGTTGCCCAGCTATGAACCCACGATGAAGCCATACGCCACTGGAAAATACTCGGTCAATCCGGCGTATCCAGACAGCTTCCGCCCCGGCTTGATCGAAGATACGACGTTTTCGCCGGATACCTCGCTGGGTTTTGGCGGTGGCGATGTCGTGCCGTTTATTCCTGGCAGCCGGTTCCGGGTGTTTGACAACTAAGCAACCCCCTTTTCATGGGCGCCAGCGTGGCACGTTGGCGCCTTTTTTATTTCCATGCGCGTTTCCCTCGCTTCTCCCTGCAAGGTCAACCTGATCTTGAACATCCTCGGCAAGCGGCCGGATGGATTTCATGAACTCGAAACCGTGATGCAACCCGTGCCGCTGCACGATGGCTTGCATTTTGAAACGGCCAGCCACAGCGTGGCCTTGACCTGCGATCATCCTGACTTGCCCACCGGCCCTGATAATTTGGTGCATCGTGCCGCCACCGCATTTTTGGCTGAGGCGGGCATTACCGGGGGCGTGCGCATTCATCTGGAAAAGCGGATTCCCATGGCTGCCGGCCTGGGCGGCGGCAGCGGTAATGCGGCGACCACCCTGCTTGGGTTGAATCAACTTTTCGGCCAGCCGTTGAAGGCGCAACAACTTCACGCGCTCGCGGCGGCGCTGGGGTCGGATGTGCCCTTCTTTCTCCAAACCAACCCGGCGCTGGCCACCGGGCGGGGGGAAAAGGTCGAGTCTTTGGAGACTTTTCCGGTACTGAACCAGTTGGCGCTGCTTTTGATTCATCCCGGTTTCGGCATTGCCACCGCTTGGGCCTATAGGGAGTTGGCACGTTTCCCCGAGGCGCTTCAGGGTCGTCCGGGGCGCGCCCGCCACTTGATTTCGCTCCTGCGCCAGGGGGATTTGCGGGCGGCCAGCGCCGAATTTTATAATTCCCTGGAAGCTCCCGCTTTGAACAAATACCCGGTGCTGGGCTTATACCAGGAATTCTTGAAAGCGCACGGTGCGGTGGCCAGTTTGATGTCTGGCAGCGGTTCCACCACGTTTGCCCTGATCCCCACCGTGTCCCAAGCCAGGGAGGTGGAGGATCAGTTCAAAGCCCGGTTTGGCACGGCCGGGTGGACGGCGGTGGTGGCGTTGTCCGGCACCTGAATTTTGGTGGTCTCTCGGTTCCGGTATCGTCCGCCCAATATTTATTTTGCCATGAGTTGCCCGCCAAACGAGTTAACGGTACCGCCGCCCGATCGTCATTATCTGGATGCCACGGTGGGTTGGCTGATGCTCGGCAATTACCCGGAAGCGTGGGGGGAATTTCAACAGATCGCGCCCGGCTTTCGTCAGCATCCCGAGGTGCTCGAAACGGAATGGCGGCTGTTGGCGGCGGAGAAACGCTGGGAAGACAGTCTGCGCGTTGCCGGGCAGTTGATTCAGCTTTATCCCGCAGACGTCTCCGGTTGGATTGATCGTTCCTTTGCCCTGCATGAACTCAAGCGCACCCGGGATGCCTGGGAGCACTTGCTGCCGGTGGTGGATCGCTTTCCGAACGAACCCGTCATCCCGTACAACCTGGCCTGCTACGCCTGTCAAATGGGTGATTTTGCGGTGGCCCGCCGCTGGTTGAAGCGGGCCTTTGAGCTGGAAAAGCAGATGGAGAGCAAGGTGTTTCGTGGCGGGCAGGCGTTGGATGATCCCGATCTCCAGCCATTATGGAATGAAATTCCGGACCTGTTGGAGTAGGGGCGGATGCGGCGGGTTGGATACGGTGGAATTTTCGCATTGAGTTTTCCGATTTTGGTGGCACTAATTACTTCCATGTTGAAACGCACACCGTTGTTTGCGGCCCACCAAAAACTGGGGGGCAAGTTAATTGAGTTCGGCGGCTGGGAAATGCCAGTCCAATACACCAGTATTATGGACGAGCACCATTGCGTCCGGCGCGCGGCGGGGTTGTTCGATATCAGCCACATGGGCGAAGTGCTTGTCGGGGGGCCCGGAGCGGTGGATTTCCTCAATGGCGTGTTGACCAATGATCTCCGCAAACTCGAGGTGGGGCAGGGGCAGTACACGCTGATGTGCAACGAGCAGGGTGGCGTGTTGGACGACCTGTATGCGTATCGGGTGGGCGAACGGGATTATTGCCTGATCGTCAATGCCTCCCGGATTGAAGTGGATGTGGCCTGGTTGGTGGCGCAGTGGGATAAGTTTCCGCGCCGCGCCATTGTGAAATTGGAGAATGTTTCGGCCAAAGCCGGGGCGGTGGCCGTGCAAGGTCCACGCGTGGCGGAATTTGTGGATGCCTGTTTCCCGGGGCCCTCCCAGGGTGGCCGGTCCGTGGCCCGCGCCACGGAATTAAAGAAAAACCAAGTCACCCGGTTTGAAAGCCGGGGCATCCCGATCTGGGTCGCACGCACGGGATACACCGGGGAGGATGGCTTCGAGGTGTTCACCGCCACTGGATTGATTGAACAAATCTGGAACAAGCTGCTCGAACTGGGCAAGCCGTTCGGCATTAAACCGACGGGCCTGGGCGCGCGGGACACGTTGCGCACGGAGATGGGGTATCCGTTGTACGGCCACGAGTTGGACGAACAAACCACCCCGATCGAAGCGGGTTTGGGCCGGTTCGTCTCGCTCGATAAAGGGGAGTTCATTGGCCGGGCGGTGCTGGCCGGGCAGGTGGCCGGCGGCATCAAGAAACAATGCGTTGCCTTTCGCATGGTGGACAAGTCGGCGCCGCCGCGCCCGCAATATCCGATCTGGAGCACGGATGGCGCGGCCGCGCCCGTGGGGGTTGTGGTCAGCGGCACGCAAAGCCCGTCCTTGAATGTCGGCCTCGGCATGGGCTATGTCCCGCCCGCCGTTGCCAAACTGGGCACCCGGATTGATATCGAAATCCGTGGCAAACGGTTTGCCGCGGAGGTTGCCGCCAAGCCGCTGTATCAACGCCCCCCCGCCGGACTCCCCCATCGTTGATCCACCAAGGCACATTTTTAATTAATTATTTAACACTGTTTCCCATTAACAAAACTATGAGCAGCAAAATTCCCGCCGACCTGAAATACACCAAATCCCACGAATGGGTGCGCGTCAGTGGCGACCTCGCCACGGTGGGCATCACGGATCACGCGCAACAGGAGTTGACCGATGTGGTGTTCGTGGAACTGCCGGCGGTTGGCCGCACCGTATCCGCAGGCGGCGCCTGTGCGGTCGTTGAGTCGGTAAAAACCGCCAGCGATATTTATTCGCCGGTCAGTGGCGTGGTGGTGGAAAACAACCCGGAGGTCGTGGGGAATCCAGCCTTGGTGAACACCGCGCCCTACGAGGCGGGCTGGTTCTTTAAAGTTAAAATGGCCAAACCGGATGAGGTCAAGGGGCTGATGACCGCGGCCCAATATACGGCTCAGATTGGCGAATGATCCGGCCGGTGCCGGCCCGCCGTCATTCAACCTCGGAGAGTTTTCGGTACAGGGTGGCCAGGCTGATGCCCAGCAGTCTGGCCGTCTGCTCCTTGTCTCCGCCTGCGGCCGCCAAGGCACGATTCAGATACGCGCCTTCCTGTTCGCGGATGAAGTCCTTGAGGGTGCCAAGGGCGGTGCCGGTGGCCGGGGAATTGGCCCTCGCCGGTTGCTGCTCAGCGGAAGTTTTAAGCGAGGCTCCCGTGGACGGAGCCGCGCCGGGCAGGGTGACGGTTTCCGCCAAATCTGCGGAGCCGTTGGTTTTGGGGGCCAGCAGTTGCAGCGTTCCCGGCAAATCGGCGACCTGGATGGTCTCCGTTTCGCTCAAGGCGCAGGCGCGCTCGATGGCATTCTCCAACTCGCGGACGTTTCCGGGCCACGCATACGCGTTGAACGTTTCCATGGTCGTCCGGGTGATCTGAAAGGGGCGTCCGGTGCGGGCGTGGACTTTGTCGCGCAGAAAATGGCCAACCAGCAAGGGAATATCGTCCATTCGTTCCCGCAGGGAAGGGAGGCGGATGGGGATGACGTTCAGGCGATAATACAAATCCTCGCGGAACGTGCCGTCCTTAAGCCGTTTTTCCAAGGGCTCGTTGGTGGCCGCGACGACGCGCACATTCACATGCACCGGCATGTTATCCCCCACGCGCCGCACTTCCCGCTCCTGCAACACGCGCAACAGGCGGCTTTGCAGCAGCGCGGGCATCGCGCCGATTTCATCCAGAAAGATGGTGCCGCCATCCGCTTCCTGAAACAGTCCTTTCTTATCGTTAATGGCCCCGGTAAACGCGCCTTTGCGATGGCCGAACAACTCGGATTCGAGCAGGTTTTCCGGGAGGGCGCTGCAATTGACCGGCACAAAGGGGGCGAATTGGCGCCGGCTGTTGAAGTGCAGCGCGCGCGCGACCAGTTCTTTGCCCGTGCCGCTTTCCCCCAACAGCAGCACGGTGCTATCCGTGTCCGCCACGCGCTCCACCATTTTATAAACCTCCTGCATTTTTTGCGCGGTGCCAATGATCTGGCTGAATTGGTAGCGTTTGCGGAGTTGTTTGCGCAGAAACAGATTCTCGCTGACGACATCGCCATACGAGAGCGCCCGCTGGACGCACAGCTTCAGGTCATCCAGTTTGAATGGTTTTTCCAGGTAGTCGTAGGCACCCCGTTTCATGGCCTCGACGGCGGTTTCCACCGAGCCAAAACCCGTGATGACAATGACGGTCGCCGGGGGATTCAAGGCGCGGGCTTTTTGGAGAATTTCCAGCCCGTGCGCGCGGGTTTTATCGAGATAGAGATCGGTGATGACCAACTCCGGGGACTGAGCTTCAATGGCCTCCATGGCCGCCGGGCCGTTGCTGAACGGCAATACTTCATGTCCTTCGGCACGAAGCAATTCGGAGACCATCTGCACCATGGTCACTTCGTCGTCCACCAGCAAGACCTTGGCCATGCGCAGCTTGTTTTAATGATTGATGATGTCGCTCATCTTGAAGATGGGCAAAAACATGCAGATCGCAATGCCGCCGACCACCACGCCCAGGAATACGATGAGCAATGGTTCAATGAGCGACGTCAGGCCGCCGAGGGTCGTTTCAATCTCTTCATCCAGAAAATCCGCAATGCGCTCCAGCATGGCGTCCACCTTGCCCGTCTGTTCGCCGGCGGTCATCATGCGGATGATCATCGAGGGGAACAACGGGCTCTTGGCAAACGCGCCCGACATGCTTTCCCCGCGCTCAATATCCGAAGCGGCGGTGCGAATGGCTTTTTCCATGCCCACATGGCCCACCGTGTTGGAGACGATGTTCAACACTTCCAGGATAGGGACACCGCTACGCACCAGGGAGGCGAGAGTCCGGGTGAACCGGGCCAGGCAGATTTTATGGGCGATGCTGCCAAAGATGGGCATTTTAATGCGAATCCGGTCCCAAAACTCACGGCCCGGTTTGGTTTTGATATAAGCCAACCAACCCCAGGTGGCCGCGCCAAGGATACCAGCAATGATGACAATCCAATTTTTGACAAAATCACTGACCTCGATAAGAAATTCCGTCGGCGCCGGCAGTTTGGCGTTGAAGCCGGAGTAAATTTCCTTGAATACGGGCACCACCTTGTAGAGCAGAAAGATCACAATCCCGATGGCGACCGTGGTCACCGCCGTGGGATACATCATGGACGATTTTACCTTTTTTTGCAGGCGGGCCGTATTCTCTTGATACGTGGCCAGCCGGCCGAGAATTTCCGCGAGCAACCCGCCGCGCTCGCCCGCGCCGACCATGCAGACATAGAGCCGATTGAACGCTTTGGGATGTTTGGAGAGGGCTTCCGAGAAGTTATCGCCGCTTTCCACGCGGGCGGTGACATCCTTGATCACATCGCGCATGACCTTGTTATTGGTCTGCTCCGCGAGCGCCTGGAGGCACTGCACAATGGCCAAACCGGCATCAATCATCGTCGCCAACTGCCGGGTGAAGATCACGAGATCCTCCAATTTGACGCTGCCGCCGGCCGTTTTGCCTTTTTTGGCCACCTTTTCCTGGATATTCACCACCAGGAGATTGCGGTTCAGCAACGCCGCGACGGCCGCTTGCTCGGTCGAGGCATCAATGCTGCCCTTCATCTCTCTGCTTGATGCCGGATCCCGCGCAATATATGTGTATGAAGGCATAAATATCTAATGCCAGTAGCCTAGCAGTGCTGGTCGCAGTGCGCAAGCCCAATCACGGGCTGAATTTTCCGCCGGCAAAAGCTGGACCGCTGCCACCATCGGCAGCGCAAAAAAAGCATAAATATGTTTTGACAAACCGGGGGCCGGCTTTTAAATTTCCCTCTCTGGTTGGGGTCGTAGCTCAGTTGGTAGAGCACCACAATGGCATTGTGGGGGTCACAGGTTCGAATCCTGCCGGCTCCACCAATCAATTTTCGACGGCTTTTTGGACTAACGTCACCCAAGGTCGCCCCTGTTTACAGGGTGAGGCTTTGGGTTTATCTTTTTAGGCAGGTCGAACATTGGCAAGGCTGGATATGGATACTATTTCGATTAGCGCGTCCGATTGGGGCGCAGGCAGGATGCGCGGCATGGTGCCGCAACCAATGTTGGCTCACGCAGTTTCGGTGTTGGTGAGCCGGGTGAGTGTCCACGCCAACACGCAGGCAGACCATGGGGCGAGTATTTACAATTGATGCAAACCATTCTTCCAACCTCCTCCCCTACTTTGGCTGATTTTTCCAGCCCCCGCTTGATGCTTTCGGATTTGCGGGCGACGGATTCCAGCTCGGCGATTGGCGCGCTGGCCCAAGTGCTGGCGGGCGAGGGGTGCGTGCCTGAGGCCGCCGCGTTTACCGAGGCGGTGATGAAGCGCGAGACGGTTTGCAGTACGGTTTTTCCACCTTGTTGGGCGTTGCCCCATGCGCGAATCAAGGCGATTTCACGGGTCACCCTGGCGCTGGGCCGGTTGCAAAAACCGATCAAGTGGGGGGCCGAGGACCTGCCGGTGCGCCTGATCTTTCTGTTTGCGGTGCCGGAAAATGACACCGTGACCTACATGTCCATCATTTCCGCGTTGGCGCGACTCAATGCGGACGCGCGCGCCACCGAATCCTTGCTCAACGCGGCGGACCCATTGGCCGTGCTCGCCCAGGTTCCGCTGCGGAGACCCCGGCCCAGCCGGTCCTGACCGTTTTATACTCTCTATGAAGTTCGACATCGCCTTTCGTCCCAAACTGGTAGATACCATCAAAGGGTATTCTTCCAAGGATTTCGTCCCTGACCTGATTGCCGGCTTGACGGTTGGCATCGTTGCCCTGCCGCTGGCCATGGCGTTCGCCATCGCCTCGGGAGTCAAACCGGAAGCGGGTATTTTCACCGCCGTCATCGCTGGTTTTCTGATTTCCGCGCTGGGCGGCTCCAAAGTCTGCATCGGTGGTCCCACCGGCGCATTCATCGTGATTCTGTACGGGATTGGCATTAAATACGGTCTGGATAACCTGCTGATCTGCACGATGATGGCCGGCCTGCTGTTATTTGCGATGGGGTTGTCCGGCATGGGCACCATGATCAAGTACATTCCCTATCCGGTGACGATGGGGTTCACCAGCGGCATCGCGGTGCTCATTTTTTCCACGCAGATCAAGGATTTCTTTGGCTTGCAGGTGGAAAAAGTGCCTTCGGAATTTTTTGAGAAGATGGCGGTGTTGTATAAACATGTTGGCACGATGGATGTGACCACGTGCGCGCTGGCGGCGCTCTCGCTGCTCATTATTCTCGCCTGGCCCAAAGCCTGGCAGCGCCGCGTGCCGGGTTCCATTGTTGCCCTGGTGTTGGGCACCGCGGCCGTGGCGCTGGTGAATCTGCCTGTGGAAACCATCGGCAGCCGCTTCGGCGGCATTCCCCAGGGGTTGCCTAAACCCCATTTTCCGGAACTTGCCTGGGCCAACATTCAAAACCTGTTTGCGCCGGCTTTGACCATTGCCTTGCTGGCGGCCATTGAATCCCTGCTCTGCGCGGTGGTGGCGGATGGCATGATTGACGACCGCCACGATTCCAATCAGGAACTTATGGCCCAGGGGATCGCCAACATCATCACCCCGCTGTTTGGCGGCATTGCCGCCACCGGCGCCATCGCCCGCACCGCGACGAATGTCAAGAGCGGCGCCCGCACGCCCGTGGCCGGCATCATTCACGCGGGGACCTTGCTGGCCATCATTCTTGTGGCTGCGCCGCTGGCCAAATACATACCCCTGGCGGTCTTGAGCGCGGTGTTGGTGAATGTGGCGCTGCACATGGGCGAATGGCACAATTTTGGGCGTCTGCCCAAGTGGCCGCGCTCGGATGCCCTGGTGTTTCTCAGCGCCTTTGTGCTCACGGTCATTGTGGATCTGACCGTCGCGGTCGAAATCGGCATGGTGCTGGCGGCGCTGTTGTTCATCAAGCGCTCCTCGGAAACGACGCAGATCACCGCCGTGGACGAAACCACGGAAACCGAGGGTTCGCAGCATTCCCTCGTTGGCAAGGAAATTCCCAAAGGGGTGATGATTTACCGCATCTTTGGCGCGTTCTTTTTTGGGGCGGCGGATAAGTTGGAAAGCGCGCTCAAGCGCCTCAAGGAGGAGCCCGAGGTGTTGATTCTGCGCATGCGCAAGGTGGTGGCCATGGATGCCACGGGGTTGAACGCGCTCGAGGATTTGTACGAGCGATTACGTAAAAAAGGCAAACACATCATTATTAATGCGCCTCATACCCAACCCTTGATGGTTATGGAAAAAGCCGGGTTCATTGAGCGGTTGGGACCGGAAAACGTCTGTCCCGATGTGGATACCTCGTTGGCGCGCGCGCGTGAAATTCTGGGCTTGCCTCCGGTGGTGGTGCCGCCCGATCCGTTGCACAAGGAAAAACAAAATCTGGAAGCGGTGCGGGCGGAGTTAGCCTCGGCCTTGAAGCGGGTGGATGGGGTCCTGGAATCGCCCTCGCTGAATCGCTCCCTGGGTGAGCTGCCCGCCCGCGACAGCTCGGCGTCGGCAGATGGTTCCAGCCCCGTGCCAAAGTAAATTGCGGATTGTGAAATCAGGGGCCGGCTTTTTTATAAACGCGGAACACGGTCCGGTTCAGGCGTTGCTGCTCCCAGATCAGCTTCCACGGACCTGCTGGCAGCAGGGCTGGATCAAGCCGGCTCGCGTAATTGACTTGGAGAAAGAAGAAGGCGCAATTGCCAATGTCATTCTTTTTGACTTCCACCCGCCGGGTTTTAATCCCGGCATAATAATGGAGCATGGCGCGTTCCGTGTCATCGATTCCACGGCTGGCCACCAGGCTGCCGGCCGGCAAGATTTCCCGCAAGGGACTGAATAGGCCGCGGTAACTATTCCGGGCGTTTTGCATGGGCAGAAACAAGGTCATAAGCAGGAGGTACGCGCCGATTGCCCCTGCCGTATAGTTCAGGACCAGCGCCAGCGTATCGGTGCGGTCCGTCTGCCAGAAGCGCCACGCCAGCAGGAGGGTGGCGAACAGGGCAAGCGCGAATGGGATTGCATGGAAGGCAGGTTGGTACGCGTTGAACCCGGCGTACACGTTGGCCCATAGCGGGGCGGGGACCTGCCACAATTCGGCCAGCCAGCCCCCCCAAAGCGCGACGAAGACCACACCGAAAAACACGGTAAGCAGGAGGTGCGCCCGGCGAATCCAAGTTTCTGGAATGAAGTCGAAGGCCTTGGCCCCGGCGAGTGCCAGCAGCAGAACGATGGGCTGGGCGTACAGCAGGCGCGCGTCACTGGCCATGGATAGGACGCCCAGAATGACCACCAAGGGTAATAGGGTCAGTTGCAGATCCACGCGTTGCCAGATTTCCCGGCGCCCACGCCACCACGTCCAGAGCGCGAACGGGAGTGCGGGCAGCGTGAAATTCGGCAGGTTTCGCAGATAGAAAAACGATTCATTCGGCGGCCCCAGGTGGCCGGTGCCGCTTTTGACTCCCAGGAAACGTCCGAAATTATTCACCCAGAACCATTGGTGAAACAGTTCGGGGGAACGGGCGTAAAGCAGGGTTGGCCAGAGGATCACCCACGGCAACGCTGCCAGGGCCATGCCCGCGAGCAGGCGCAGGTAATTGCGCGTGCGCCAGGTGCGAAACAACACCGGTAGCAGCAGGGTGGAGGCCCCGATCAATCCCGGACCGATCAGGCCTTTGGCCATCAGCGCAACCCCAACTCCGGTTCCCGCCACGATCCCGCCCAGCCAGGGCCGTCGCTGGCTGAGCGCCAGTCCGCAAAACCCCAGGGCAAACCCGCTGAGCAGCGCCATATCCGTGATCAGCATGTGAAAATTGTGCAGGGTGGCGCCATTGCCGATCAGCAGCAGCGCCGCCAGCCAGGCTTTGCCGGGGCCATACAACTCCCGTGCCGCCACCAGCAGTGCCACCAAGGTGATGGCGTGAAAGAACAACAACGCCAGGCGCGCCCCTTCGTGGAGCGCGAGCAACGGGGAGAAAACTTTGGCGGTGAGCGCTGCCAGGGCGTAAAGCAGCGGCGGTTTCTCCATGAACGGTTCCCCCGCCAGGGTCGGCACCACCACATCCCCGCTTTCCACGATCGAGAGCACCATGCCAAAGCTATAGGTTTCATCCGGCTTCCACGGGTCACGGCCAATCGTGCCTGGAAAAATCCAGGCCGCCAGCAGCAGGCTGAGGAGCCCCAAGTTCAACCAATTTCGCATGGCTTCAGTCTGGCAAAATCAGGGTTAAGTCGCCAATAAAAAAAGTCGAGCGCCCCCGCTAGCGCAGGGCTGCATCCAGCTCGGTTTGGTTCGAGCTGGAAGCGGCGGCTCGGATGTTCCCAGTGCCGCGGAATCACCCGGAATAAAGTAAAGCGATTAAGTTGATTCCCTCAGCCGGATAATGAAAATCCTCTCCCCGAGGGAGAGTAGCACTGTTGGGTATTGCACAACGGTCATTCAAGGTCTTATTTACTCAAAAATCGAACATCAAGTCCAGTGCTTAAATCGTTGTATTGGAATAGTATTCGCAATAACCGATGCATGTGTTAGAGTATCCAGGAGAATTATACGCACATCCATTAACACTGATCCACAGGAAATATTCACTGGGTTTTGCACAAACCATTGCAATGATCAAGCAAACTCAATTTCACACATTACTTTCTCCGTGTATTCCTTGGTTAGTCCTTTTGGTTCCAGTTCTACCGGGCTGGATTTCTTGCGCCTGGTCGGTATTCGATTTTTGGACTTTGGATTCGATCCTTACTCACAACTCTGCTTCCTCCTCACCTGTCATTGACACTCCATCTGCCGCCAGCTACTTTTTCCACCTATGAGCGTCCAATTGAACCGTGAGGAGCAGAGCCTTCGCGCCGAAATCGAGGTTCGCGTTGAAAAAGCCCGGCAAGCTTTTGCCAAGTCGCATATCAGTGATGAAGTAGCGTTGTGGATTTCGGAGGCCGGTAAAAAAGCCCATCGCCTGCACCTGATGCTAAAAAACGTGGTTTGGAGCCCAAGCACCACGCTTACATGATCAAGAACCGGGGTATGCAGCCGGACAATCCCGATTATTACCAGCACTTCCACCCGCTGGAGGATTTGCTCAAGTTTTTGGAAGATCCATCAGCCAATGACGATCCGGTTGACCAAACCATTGGCGGATCTTTCACCTTCCGCGTTTACTCCCGACGCTGGAAACGCGAAGACCAATATAGAATCAAGCGTACTGCCGACGGCTGGGAAGTCGCCCATATCGCCATCAATGGTCCGTGCGACAAGGGAGGCAAACCCTTTCTTTTCCGGAATTTTGATCAAGATTCCATTCAGTATCCTGCTGGTCTCGCCGGCTGGCTTGAGTGGCTCTGGACGCGGGCGTCCGAAGATGGCCTTTCCAAAGACGCCGTGCAACAGGCCATTAATCAACTCGCCGCCTGGGTGTCCGCCACTGAAAAAGGCTCTCCACAAGGAGGCGTCTGGAAAGGATATTGATGCGACCAGCTTCAAAATACGGCGTTGTCACCTTCCTCGACGTGCTTGGGTGGAAGGGTGTTTACGACCGCCACCCCGATGCTATTGACAGCCTCGCCCGCCTCATTGAAGGGGTCCACGCCCGCGCCACCGAAAAACAGCGCGGGCGCATACTAGGTGAAGTCCTGGTGAAAAGCATTTCCGACACCATAGCCATGTTCACCTTCTGCTCGGACACCGAAATTTTGACAACCATTGAGGTCCATGGCGAACTTTGCCAGTGGCTCATTCCGGAGTCCATCGAAGCGGAAATCCCTGTACGTGGGGCTACTGCCTACGGCGAATTTGAGATTCGCGACAACATTTTCGTGGGTAAAGCCGTGGATGAAGCGGCAGCATGGCATGAGCAAGCTGACTGGATTGGCGTCCATCTCCCCCCGCCTGCTGAATACGTTTTCAGTCCCCAAAATCCTTCTGCGGCTTGGCTGCACTACAATCCTCCAAACAAAAACCGGCTTGCTTGGACGTCCCATTGCGTGAATTGGACAGCAGGTTGGCTAAATCGAGATCAGAAAGTAGCCCAAATAAAAGCCAAATTTCGTCGTCTAGGCCCCATCGTTCCAGACATCGCTGCCAAATTCGCCAACACCCTTTCCTTTATTGCTGCTATGTCCGCCCCCAATCTGATCACGCAGCAGAGGAGAGGCTAAGGTCCTATTTCTTGTTATGAGTACTAAATCAGAATTCAACTCGAAGCACCCAGGCGTCCTCGTTTCAACGGAGGAAGCGGTGAGAACGGTCGCTATGCTATTGCAAAAGCGACAGCCCGTTCTGTTTCTTTGCGGGGCAGGCATCTCCTATGCACCACCGGCTTGCGCCCCGCTCTGGCCTTCCCTTCGCGATGGTCTGCTCACTGCATTTTTGCAGCGCCTGGCAAACACTGGACACCTAACCGATGACGAAGTGCGTACAACTCTCGAGTCTGTGGCAAATCTGGCGAAGAAAAACAAGCTATGGATCAAACCGGAAGTCGCGATGCAATGGTTCCACCGCACTTTCCATGATGAATTGTATGGAGCTTTCTCAGTTCTTCAGCAAGGATCTCCAAATTCAAATCATCAGATTCTCGCCGCATTGGCAAAAAACGGATCCATTTCGAGCTTGCTTACAACCAATTTCGATCTGTATTTGGAAAATGCCCTTACCCAGGCGCAGGCGGACTTTAGGATTTTCGTAGGCGAATCACCAACGGTAGATACGTTGTCGTTAACGCACTTTATGCCGGCGACTCATCGCACGGGAGTTTTTCGGCTCGTCAAAGTCCATGGTACTTTGACACACCCAGAAACCATTCAGGTCACACTGGAACAGGTCGGACATCCGTTTTCCCCCATCATCTCTGAACGACTGGCAGGCTTACTTCATGGTATGCATGTGGTTGTCGTCGGCTACAGTGGAAATGACTATGACTTATTCCCCTTCTTGCAGGCGGAAGCCCCCCGGATGGCGTCTCTTATGTGGCTTTGCCGAGAAATCGAGGAGTTGCATCCGGAAGTACCAAAGCTGCGTTGCCCGGTTTGCGTGACGACAGGGGATGTAAATCATTTTTTTCGGAGGATTTCTACGGTTTTGAAACTGGCACCGGTAAGGCAATCAAAGACACTGCACTACCAGCAAAAAATCCCTATTGCCACTGATCTGCTTGAAAAATGGGCATCCAATCGTGACGAGTTGCGCGTGGCATACACGCTGTCTTCGTTTGCCAGGCACATTGGCCTCTCCGAATTCTCCCAGAGCATGTGTCGCATAGGAAAGAATCTCTGCACTGCCTGGGAATGCCGGTTTCTTAACGTCCAGGCACTCGCATTGCGCAGGAAATCACCGAAAGACGCGATGAAACTATATCTTCACGCTGAACACCTGGCACGCTCCTTCAGGAGTGCTGTTCCTGCTACCTACAGCAATATCACAGGCAACATCGGTTCATTATTGCATGAGTCAGGGCGGCATCGGGAAGCGCTTCGGTGGCTGCACATAAGTAGCCGCTGGGCGAAACGGGTGAAGAATAGGCGGACAACATACGACAATAATGACGACATTGGCAATTGTCTGCGGGCAGTAGGGTGTGCCAAAACCGCTGTCCGTTATCATCTCCGAGCCATCCGGCATCACAAAGCGAACAGCAACCTCATCGCCCTGTCACTTGCTCTCAACAATCTGGGACTCGCTTACGAGGACCTAAACAACTATCGAGCAGCTTATCGGGTGTTGACCGAAAGCGTTGGACTCAAGTTCAAGGAAACTGCTGATATTCCAGCCTTGATTCGTGGGCTGCTCGCTCTAGGAATCGCAAGTTCGCGTTTGGGAAAACAGGATGAAGCATTGAAGCATTTTAGAGATGGACTGAAGTTGTCGTCTGTCGTGAAAGACGACGTGACCGCCACTCATATCCAGTACGAACTTTCGGCTCTTTATCACCGGAAGGGCGATAAGACTCTAGCTTGGCGTTGCTTCAATATAGCTGAGCGCATGGCCCGTAGGACACCACTGTGGAACAAAGACCGCTACCGCATGAAGCAGATTAAAGAGATCCAAGTACTATTCCGCTGAATAACCTCGATGCGCAATTACGTTGGAATGCGTGCCGCACCTCCCCCAACCATTTGTAATCCCAGTTCTACTTTTCCAACTCCACGGCGGGAGAAGATGATTGTTAATGCGCTATTTTTTTGTTTTATTGTGATTTTCATTTTTCTTCATTTTCGTCTCGCCTCCATGGGCTGACTTTGGCAGGATGTTGCTATGCCAATGTTTCATCCTATGAACTATGAAGGTTGAACGAAAAGACCGCATGAATAAACTGGTGATGCCAGTTTCCAAGCCGCTTTTCTCTGCTTCGCACTTTAGCTGTCCACCTGTGCCATCAGATTGAATCCAAAAACATTATGCGGCTCCCCGTGCCATCATATCACTCTGCTAACGCTATAGCTCAATCCGTCGCGCCGATTCGTGCTGCATCCCATTCGAATTTGAAGATCCGGGTGGGACCTGACGGGGTCCACCTGTTTAACCGCAGGCACGGCATAAATATCCTTGCGGACGAAATCCTCCTTCCACCGACTGAGTGGTCCAAGGCACCGCGGCAAGTGTCGATTGCGTTGACAAACACCTGTGACCTCTCTTGCCCGTTCTGCTTCACTTCAAAGATGCCAGCGACTTTACCTTTGAATCAACTCTTGGATTGGTTGCGGGAACTCGACAGGAATGGGTGCTTAGGAGTTGGCTTTGGAGGCGGAGAACCAACGCTGTACCGCCAGCTTCCTGATCTCTGTCGGCAGACAACGCATGCTACTGGTTTGGCGGTAACTCTTACTACTCATGGACACCACTTGGATTATGATCTTATCCGTGCCCTCACCGGCAACGTGCATTTTGTCCGGGTCAGCATGGACGGTGTAGGCCAAACGTATGAGGCTCTCCGTGGCCGCCCCTTTGCAGAGTTGTGTTCCAAGCTCCAATACCTCCGCGATTTGGCCCCGTTCGGGATCAACTTCCTTGTCAACTCTCGGACGGTCTCTGATTTAGACGCCGCTACGGATTTGTCAGCGAAAATTGGCGCATCAGAGTTTCTTCTTCTGCCTGAATTCCCAACCGCCACTACCTCAGGCATTGATCCTGGTACAGCTACGGCTCTACAAAATTGGATTCAACGTTACCGGGGGCCTCTTGTATTAACGGTAGCCGAGGCAGGGGCGGATGGTCTTCCGACTTGCAATCCACTTCCGGAGGAGACAGGGCTAAATGCATATGCCCATATTGACGCGACCGGGACATTGAAACGAACTTCGTTTGACGGCCACGGTGTGACGATACGTGCCGTAGGTATCATGCATGCTCTTTCCGAACTCCAAGAACTAACATCAACCAAAGAAACACTATGAAAATCTGGCATGGATACGGCTCAGAGCACTCAATGAACTTGGTCATGATCGGCCACTTCAAAGATACTGTATCCGCCCAAAAAGCGAAGAGCGCAATTGACGAGCTTACTGATGTAATGGGCGCGCCGGAGAACAGCCAGCGTGACGCGGAGAAATACTCCGATGGCGCGAGGACTGTTCTGGAGAAACTCCAGTTTTACAGCCCCGGTCCCGCTGAACTCGACCAGTTTACATACGACATTCGCTCCGAAACAAAGGGCAAGACAGTCGTGATTACGACCGACGAAATTGAGGTTTCAGCATTCCTAAAACTCCTGCTGAACCAGGGGGCACGAGTAGAAGTGTACTCCGCGCACAACCATCCAGGTACCGGCGAAGGCCGCCGAACGAGTGGAGAGGAACCACCCAATGGTTAATTGGACAGAATTCGAAAAACTCCCAGGAAGTCAGCAGCACAATTTCGAAATCCTTTGTCGCTCACTGATATTGGTTCACTATGCCCGCTACGGGCGCTTCGCAGCGTTGGCAAATCAGCCGGGCGTAGAGTTTCATCTTGAGCTACGGAGCGCCTGCACACTCGGCGAGGCGAATCAATGGTTTGGGTGGCAGTGTCGATGGTACGATTTGCCGGTAGGCAACCAGTTAGGAGCCGCACGCCGACAGCAGATAAGCGAGGCATTGGTAAAAACGAAGAAGTCCCTGCCGGGCCTAACCGATTGGGTTCTCTGGACGCGCCACACCCTTACCAAAAGCGATCAGGAATGGTTTTACGGCCAAACGACTGACTTTCGACTCCACCTCTGGAACTCTGCCGACGTTGAGCACCATCTTTCCGGCGATGGAGAATTACTCAAGCATACGTACCTCGGCGAGCTTGTTTTGACGTCCCAGATCTTGGAGCAGTCCCACACCGCATCCGTGGCGCAAATCGGCCGACGATGGCTCCCTGAAGCGCATCAGGCCGTTGAAGCAGAGCGTTTGCTCCGGCAAATGCTCGGGGAAGCGGACTCGTGGGACCAACTAGCTGCCATCAGCGCTGCCACCCGCAAGGCAGCAGCACTGATTGCGAATGAACCTCGCGCCCTCACCGAGCCTCTTGCCACATCGACGACTGCCTTCATCGAAGCCGTCAGATATGTCAGCACTGAGTTAGCTTCAATTTACGAGTCTCTGAGGAGCGGGAACCTTCAAGTTCTCCGCCAGCAGCTCGAGGCCGCCCCCAAATGTGTTAGTCGCGAACTCGACGTTACCCCTAGGCGGCTTCGGGGAGCACGTCTCGCCTGCGGCTTGGAAGCCACAAATGCGCTGGCGGACATGAAGCTAGGCGTTCGCCTCCTCGGAGAACTGAACGAACAACTTAGCACCCCGCTCATCAGCATTGTGGCCGATGCTGGCGGAGGCAAGACACAACTGGCGGCGCAACTTACCGCGCCCATGACCTGCCGACCTGCCGGTCTTCTTTTTCACGGTCGGGAACTCCACTCTGGGCGGACATTGGACGACCTCGCGAGAGCAATCACAATTCATGGCAAACCGGCCCCGAGTATGGTAGCTCTCCTTACCGCTCTAAATGCTGCTGGCGAGCGAGCCTGTTGCCGTTTGCCTATAGTGATTGACGGTCTCAACGAAGCGGAGGCTCCCAAGGATTGGAAGCCACAACTCGCCGCAGTTGAAACCTATCTGAAGCAACTCCCACACGTTTTGCTAGTCGTAACTGTTCGAACCGGTGCACGCCGCCCGATGGATCGCGAGTTGCGTGCTCACCGATCTGAAACACCCGCTAGATTAGATTTCGCTCACCAAGCTCTGCCCGATCACATCCCGCAGGTTGAAAGCCAAGGATTTGCTGGCGACACGCTAGCTGCGATCGACAAGTATTTTTCACTCTTCCGAATTAACCGAGGGGACGCCGAGTTACCATTCGAGTTGCTGAGCCATCCGCTAACCCTTCGGATCTTTTGCGAAGTCACGAACCCCGAACGGAAGCGCGAGGTGATCCTTGAGTCCGCGTCGGGCACTCTAACCGGCCTGTTCGGAAAATACTTGGACGTCGCAATTGCACGTATCTCCGAACTATCGCCCCGGCACCGCCGGTATTACGAGCAGGACATCCGGAATGTGCTCGATGTGTTCGGAACGGAGCTTTGGAAAACAAAGGAACGTCAACTTCCCGAATCGGTCCTCCGGAAAATAATCGGAGACGACGCCCGCCCGTGGAATGAGAGCGTCGTTCACTTGCTCGAGCAAGAGGGCGTTATATTACGATTCCCCGGCGGACGGCCGGGCGAACAGGACGTTGCTCCAGTTTACGATGCGCTGGGCGGCTACTTGATCGGCAATTCTCTCCTCCCGAAACACAGCGCATCCACGCTGGCAACCTGGCTTAACGAAGCCTCAACACACTCTGCTCTGAATGGCGAAGGTCCGGACTGCCACCCGCTCGCACTCGACACCGTGCGAGCGCTAGTCGGACTTGTACCTCGGCGGTTGCACGTGCAGCTATGGCAGTTAGCTGGCGAGCCGCTCCGAAGCGTCACTCTGCGAATGGCGGCAGATTTGGAAGGAAAGTACCTTGACGGCGCCACCGTAAACGCCCTTGCTGATATCGTTCGCGAGAATAAACTGGGGGCGGGGAACCTCTTTATCCGCGTGCTCCGGAACCGTGGCCTACCCAACCATCCCCTCAATGCCCAGTTTCTTGACACAACACTCTGTACTATGTCAGTCGCACAGCGTGACCTCGTCTGGACCGAATGGGTCCGGAGAAACAGCGATGCCTTGCGAAAGAACGCCCACGAATTAGGAGCACGATGGCAGGTATCCCAGACTGGGCGGAGCCAGAATGACCGGCTTCGGGCAAAATGGTTGATGTGGCTGCTCACCAGTACAATCCAAGCCCTCCGGACCAAGGCAACTCGCGCATTATATTGGTTCGGCCGGGGAGAACCTGAGGCCTTCCTGCAATTAGTACGTGAGTCTCTCACGATAAACGACCCGTATGTACCCGAGCGGATGCTTGCGGTCGCTTACGGCGTGGCAATGGCATGCCATACCAGCACAGACCCGGCGTTTCGTTCAGGTCCACTGCAAGAATTTGGACGCGAGCTCTACGACTTAATGTTTAAAGAGCACGCACCGTGTGGCACAACCCACCTTTTGACGACCGAGTACGCCCGGAGACTGCTGGAACTTGCTTCCCTGCACAACCCGCAACTGTTCTCACCAGCCGAGCGGGCGCGTTACACTCCGCCCTACCAAGACGTCGGGCTTCGCCAGTGGCAGGAGAGCGCCAGCGAACAGGGCGAGCCTCTCGACCTCGGAACACCATTTTACGTCGATTTCGCCAATTACACGTTGGGGCGCCTCGTTCCAGGGCGGGAGAATTACGATTTTCAACACGCAGGCTATAAAAAGGTAAGGGCTCAGATACTTTGGCGAATTGAACAGCTCGGGTGGTCCGCCGAGCGTTTTTCGGAGGTTGACCGATCTATCAGTAGAGCCCACTCAGAAGGTCGCTCGGCACGCGACGGCTCCAAAACTGAACGGTACGGAAAAAAATATTCTTGGATAGCCTATCACGAAATGGCTGGCCTGCTTCGTGACCACGGAGCCTTCAAAAACATCGAAGATAGCGGCAGGCCCTGGTGCATTGACTTTGATCCCAGCTTTCCAGCCCCTTTGCCTGACCACTCTCTCATCTCCGCCGATTTCCTTGGAGACACGGCCATGCCGCTTCGGGATTGGATCCAGAACGGCGCTACTCCAGACATCAGCCCCTACCTTCGCCCCGATGAAGTTCACGGCCAATCCGGTCCATGGCTCGCTCTCGACGGCTTCGTTACGCAGCAAAACGACGCTCTTGGCCGCAGGCTGTTTTGCTTCACGCGGGCATTCTTGGTCCCGCGTCAGGATTCAGCGACATTGGGGTGCCTGCTGAGCAATCAACATCTCGGGGGGCGCTGGCTCCCTGAAAAGCCGAACGTGATCTACGCCTTCGCTGGCGAAAATCCTTGGTGTGGAACGTACCCGGCTGATTCAACTACAACACTTTCTTTCGTCACCGCCCAACGGCAAATAACCATGAAACGGATGCGTACGGATTTCTACTTAGACGGCAATCCAACCGGCTTAAGCGTAATCGATGTCGCGCGGTACGGACTGTGGGGCGACGATACTTTGGTGATCGACGGCGGAAGACAACTTTCACCCGAGGAATTTGAGCGTCTCGAAAGACGCGAAACTGAGGTGGACGTCGAGGAACTTGAAGACGAAACCAAGGAAATCACCGTCCAAATGCCCGTTGTGGATTTTGGGTGGGAGGGGCGCGACTTTGAGACCGAGCGAATACACGCCATCGTCCTGACCAAACAAATCGCAAACGCTCTTGGGCTGGTCGGTCGCCCGCAGGCGTTCGACCTGTTTACCGAACAGGATGACCGGGCCACACTCAGCGTCGCCGACAAGAGTCGCGGGTATAATAACAGCCAGGAGATGTTCTTTATCCGCGAGGACTTGCTCCGTCGCTATCTCGATGCCCACAACCTCGACCTGATTTGGGCTGTCTGGGGCGAGCGCGGGGCATCCTCTGCTGAAGCGATTCAAAAAGACCCCGACCATGAGAATACCGGAGGCTGGCACAAAGTGTTTCAAACAATCTACCGCTTCAACCCGACATCTCCAGCTACTCCTGTTGAATTGATTCCACCAACACCACCCACACACCCTTAAACCAACATCAAATTCCGGCTCAACTGTCGGCAACACAACCACCTAAACCACTAACTAGACTCCAATACTCATATGCGCTTATCCTCACTCACCTGCCTTGGCTTCGAAACAACGGCGGTAATCGACAAATGCCCCGAACTCAATATCTCTTTTGCGGAGATACACGCCGCCGCAGAACGTGGCCAGTTGATCGCTTTCCTTCGTCAGCGCTACGGGGACTATGCGGACCTCACACTGTACAACCTTGATCCAGCCGAACTTGCAGAGGCCGAGGCTGCCTTGCGCGACGCCGCCAGCGCTCTCGATGGCCGTGAAGGCCGCAAGACGGGCGTCCGTAATAACGGACTTTGCTTGGTCTTGGCCATAGTCCTCGAAGCAATCCAGCAGCATTCACTCCGGCGCGATTGACAGAGGAAATATGACGACACCTCACTGGGACTACTTTCTCGCCCTCTGCGATGATGTGCAGAAAACCGGCAGATACGTGGAAATCGCCTCCGAAAACCACCACGCATTCTCGGTGGAGTTCGTGCGCCTGCTACTGGCCATCGGCTCTGAAATCGACGTTGTCGCAAAGCAGTTATGCATTAAGATATCACCCTCATCGAAAGCAGCCAACATCAACGAATACCGGGCTGAGCTGACAGCGAAATATCCAGCTTTCTCCACGGTTTCCGTAAACATTTCCCGTGCCACAATTGCCCTCGTTCCATGGGTCGCTTGGGCGAAGGGACAGAATCCAGTGTGGTGGCAATACTACAACAACGTGAAACACCAACGTCACCGTTACTACAAGGAGGCCAACCAGTTAAATACCCTAAACTCGCTGGCCGGGCTTTTTGTTTTGTTAGGGTATTTTTACGCAGAGGAGATGGATCGATTTGAACTCACTCCATTCCCAGATCTTTTGCACTTTGACTCCAAATACCGCGGCTCGGTCTCCCGGACCATAATGGAAAGGCAATATCGGTTACCAGGCGTGCCCATCCCAGAATCGTTGGCTATAGCCAAGAAACGCTAACTGGCCACGTGATCTCGTGTGCATCTATTTAATATAGGAGATACAGTTGGTTCCCGCCTTTCGTTCGCTCGTTTTTGTGTTTTATTTTACGTCATAGTCTGTGCTTTTCATTAATTGTCCTCTGATGTTCATTGCCGTATTGGTCATATTACAGCGTCTTTGGTGGCGCATCTCCGGCGTTTATTCTGTACGCATGAAAAAACCGAACAAAATAGTTCACCAGTATCTTCCATTCCGTGTGTTGATCAAACAATGGTTCCAGAGTTTGATTAAGCGCAACAATAGTGGTTGTTCCAATGAGTACAACCAAGTCATGAAAAAGCTCCAGGAGATAGAGGACGCAATTGAGGTTATTTCACGACAAATCGCCAAATGGGCCAAGGCCGACTCGGAGGAATAAATTCCCGTTGGAGCAAATTTTTTCTTCATAGGATTTAATATTAGTCCCAAAGGAAACCCTCCAGCTTTGCTGGAGGCCTCCCAAATATTACAGCTCCGGGAGGTACAAAAAGCGTGACATAGAACCCGGTTTAGAGTTATAATAACCGGCATGAGCACAGAAATTATCAGTAAAATTCAAGGGACATGTACTGGTTTTAATGGAGGTGCGGTATTTAAGCTGACTAATGGCCAAGCCTGGCAACAAAAAGTACATAAATACACGTATAGGTATAAATACCGCCCAGATGTTCGTATTTACCAAGCCGATGGAACTTTTTACATTGCAATCGAAGGTATGGACGAAGTTGTTCCGGTTGTGCAGGTCAGCATCTTGGAAGACGGCGTAATTGTTTCAGAATTCAATGGATTTGATCAAAACGTACGCTTCGAATTTCAAAGCGGTAGAATTTGGGTCCCCACTGAATACAAATACGTGTACCATTATGAATATCGTCCTCAAGCCATTATTGTTGATGGTATTAACGGACCCGAGCTAATGGTTGACGGCATGAATGAGACGATTCGTGTTCGACGAACATAAAGCTTTTCACGCAAATAATTCCGTGCCTTTCCTGTAATCAAAATGATAACCAGCATTCACATAAAAAACTTCAAGGTTTTCCAGACGCTTGATCTTCCATTAAACGGAGATTTGAATGTCATTGTGGGAAACAACGAGGCGGGCAAATCAACCATTCTGGAAGCAATTGCCTTGGCACTGACCAAAAGGATCAATGGGAAAACCGTTGAGTATGAACTGTCTTCGCATCTCTTCAACAAGCAGTGCACTTTAGATTACCTAAAGGCTCTGGCAGAGGGAAGGAATCCCGAGATGCCAATGATCGAAATTGAACTGTACTTCAGTGAAGTGGCAGCCTTGGCTCCATTGCGGGGGCAGAACAACTCAAAGAGGACAGATGAAATAGGTCTCAAGTTGACCATTGAATTCGACGACCAATATGCGGAGGAATATGGGAAACTATTGGACAATCGGAAAGAGATAAAGGCTGTGCCGGTAGAATATTACAAGGTAGGTTGGTACGGCTTTTCTGGTAATGCCATTACGTCGCGTAGCCTACCAATCGCCATCTCGAATATCGATGCCACTACCATCCGCCTTCAGAGTGGGGCTGACTATTTTCTCCAAGACATTATCGCGGGCAGCCTTGATTCAAAAGAAAAAGTGGCACTTGCGGTTGCCTACCGCAATTTAAAGGAGAAATTCTCTGCCGAGCCAGCAATAGATACGATCAACAAAAAGCTGACTCAGAAACAAGGGGCAATCACCACTAAGAATCTAGCTATCGCAATTGACACATCCCAGAAAACCCATTGGGAAAACGCTTTGACACCTCATTTGGACGAATTACCTTTTCAGTTCATTGGCAAGGGTGAACAAAGTGCACTGAAAATTATGCTCGCCCTGGAGAGGCAGGCCAAGGATTCCAACATCATTCTCATCGAAGAACCTGAAAACCATCTCTCCTTCTCCTCCATGAGCGTTCTGCTAGAAAAGATTTGTGAGAAATGCAAAGGCAAGCAGATAATTATTGTGACCCACAGTGCATATGTGCTTAACAAACTGGGACTTGAAAAATTAACCCTTCTTCATAACGAAAAACACACCAGCTTGGCGAAACTCCCAGCGGAAACATACGACTATTTCAAAAAACTGTCTGGTTATGACACTCTTCGACTTATCCTGGCAAAAAGAACTATTTTGGTTGAAGGCCCGTCGGATGAACTCATAGTTCAAAAAGCCTTTCTGACAAAATATGGAAAATTGCCGCTCGGCGACGGTGTGGATGTCATAAATGTTCGAGGTCTTTCATTCCCTCGGTTTCTGGATATTGCCAAAGAACTTGCGAAACCGGTAGCAGTTGTGACTGATAACGATGGTGATTACGAAAACAGAATCATTAAGAAATACTTGGGCTTTGGCTTTGGCCAAGGCGGGCAGGAGTAGTCCAGCCAGAATCGCGATGATAGCAATTACCACCAGTAATTCGATGAGTGTAAAGGCAAACACTCGACGCAGCATTTTAACTCGCATACTCCTACAAGAGTAATCAAAACAGAATGCCCGTCAATAGTTATTTTGAATATTTCGATACGACGACACACGCATTTCTTCACCTTTCCGGAAAGTTATGGACCCGCCGATATCTGGGTGCCTCCTTTCGCAACGAATCTTTGGTGTGAACCAACTTTGAGTTGTGATTTCGGGGTTGACGACCTTTCGCGCGAATACTAGCATGCCTCCACTGTGAACGACATGGGGCAGTAATCGCGAATTAGAACAAACGCAAGGCATTGGCAGTTCGCAGTGCTATTCTGTTTATTGGGTTGGCAGAGAGTATCGGGAAATATCTTTTATGATCGAAAGAATACGGCAGTTTTTACTGCATTTAATACCGTCACTTTTTGGAATAATACGAATTTTCCGGCAAAACAGGAAATTCGCATTGGTGGTTTTGTTGCGACGGTTCGAATATTTTGTCACCCACGACTTAAACGGAGCATTTTTAACCCCAGACGGATTCAAGATTGCTTCCAAAGAAGAACTCATATCTTACTGGGATTTCTTCGTTGAACAATCGCTGAATCATCGGTTGCTCTCGAACCTTAAAAGCATTGTGGATGTTGGGGCAAACGCTGGCGTGTTCACCTATTGGATTTTGTCTAAAAATCCCGGTGCCATGGTAGAAGCTTTTGAGCCGCTCCCGGCGATGGAATCCAGATTTAAACTCCAAGTTCCCCTCAGCGGTAAGAATGTGACGTTTTATCCGTTCGCGGTATCGGATAAAGCTGGACACCAACCGTTTTATTTTTCGAGCGAAATGGATACCGATGCGGCGCTTGAGCCGGGGAAAAGAACAAGCCACGTTGAGAGGGATTGTGTGCGCTTGGACGACTTGATCGAACATGACATTGATCTGCTCAAGATCGACACCCAAGGCCACGACTTGAATGTGCTCCGAGGTGCGGCCAACACCATTAAACGCACTCGGCTGATTTTGATCGAACTTTCCAAAAGCGAAGTCCAAGAAATCGCAGCAATCATTGGAAACGATTTTGACCATGAACAGTTGACATCCCTTGATTACCTTTTCTATCGAAAGAAATCAATACCGGATTAAACTAATTTGCGATTCAGGCAGTGGATTTCAGCGGTACCTTCCGTCCTGACCAGCTCAGCTGCGTATGCTGACGTGCTGGCTGCGGCCAATCTGGTGCTTTAGCAGCAGTTCAATGGGGCGGAAAGTTCGGCGCAAGGATTGGGCGAAACGCCGAAAACCGGGAAACTTGGGTTTTACCAGCATCTCCAATTCCACAATCCACTCGGGTGGGAGCGATGTTTTGAACTTTAGCAGCAGATATTCCCCATAGTTACGCTTTCCAATCATGCAGGCAAGAATGATTTGCTTGGCCACGGCTTCGGGCAAAGCGTCGCCGAAAGTTCCAGCCAACCGCTCAGGCTTTAAAACAAACAGAAAATCAGCCCAGATCGCTCGCCCTTCCACTTGGCTCAACCAGTGAGGTGTTTTGTATTTCCAACGATCAATATGCAAAAGGTCCAGTACTTCGTAACCGTATTCCGAGAGCATGCTCACAACCTCATGGAAATACGGTTCTGTTTGATAAAACGGCTTAAAGCGCAGTTCCGCTTGAATGAACAAGGTTTTACCAAGATATTCGCTGCAGCTACGAATGATGGCGGCGTCAGAGCCTTCAACGTCGGTTTTGAGGAAATCCAGCGTGGTTACCTGGTTTGATTTGAGCAAATTGGGAATTGTGTCGCAATCCCATTCCATCCGCTCAAGCAGTTGACAGTATCGCTCCAAGCCATACGTCTCCACCATGCCTGGCAGTGGCTCCAGCAAAGAACACGTTCCAGCAAAATTATTGCGGCGAAAGGTGAATTTTCCGGGGCGATCATTGATGGGGTTCTGGATCACGATTTTGCGATGGTATTTGTTGGTGGTTTCCGCCCCGCCTTCGGCGTCAATTTCCACCACGGTTAGGCTGCGGCACAGATGCGCAGGAAGGTTAAAGTCATTGTCGCCAATGCAACCGAGATTGACGACCGTAAACTTGCCTTTCAAATTTTCCATCAACGAGTTCATAAACTGTTGGTGAGGCTAGAAGGGTGAGCGTATGATGTCAAAGCGATTTATGTTTTTTGGATATGGTCGGATTGAGTCATTCCTGGAGGACGCCAATCTCCATGATCGGTCTCTTTAAACGCGATCAAACGCGGAATTGACACCCTTATCCGGCAAGCTAAAGTATTTCCATGGTCCGGCAATGCTTGAACAACAACGCAGTGGCAAATGGTGATAGAAACACGACCTGCTCAGAGTGGGTGGTGCGAGGCCGGATGTTTCACCCCGCAACGTTGTTCATGTAGCATAAACCCTTTCTTACGCTAAGGTTGCTGATGAAAAACATTGTCATGGTACAAGGGATAGGAATCAATGAACGCGGTTGGGCGGAGGCGGTTTCAATATTTGGCCGTGTGACGTTAATTCAAGTCAGTTTTGGCGAGCATGTGGAAATCTGGGAACACAGGCGTTTGATTTATATGGGTCCCGAAATTCCGCGGCACCGGACCAACCGTTTCGATGCGTATTTTTTTGGACTGTTGAACTTCAGCCGGGCGGTGACCTTGGTTTTGCGTCACGCACAAGGCAAAAAAATTGACATATTGCTGGCCGGTGCGCCCAGCACGGGGTTGGCGTGCTGGTTGTTGCAACGGTTGGGGAAAGCCCAAAGTTTCATCATTTTCATTATCGACTATCTGCCGCTGCGCGGCCCCTTTTGGATTCGTTTTCACCGTTGGTCCATGGGAAAACTTGCCGAATTTGTGGCGCGCCGTGCTGACCAAGTCTGGGTTCTTTCGCCCCGCATTCCTCATGCTGCGGTTAATCCAAAAAATTTCGTGGTCCCGGTGCCGATTAACGAAAGTGCCCGCGTGGAAGGGGCCAGGGCAGAAGTCGTTTACATAGGTTATCCTTCCGAGGACCATGCGCTCGAAATTCTGTTCGAGATCTGTAAGCGGCACCAGTGGAAGCTCAACATTATTGGCGACTCTCCCTACCTTCAGTCCATCATATCACTCGCGCCCCCTGGGACCGTATTCCACGGGGTTCAAAGTGATAACCGCCGCATCCAGGAGGTCATTGTGCGTTGTTTTTGCGGGTATGCGGTGTATTTATGCACTGGACCAGCCAGTTACAGCTATTATGGTTTTCCATCCAAGACCCTGGCCTACCTTTCCAACGACACGCCGTTTGTAACTACCGATACCAACTTCTTCAGTGCCGAATTTGAACGTTTCCAGATTGCGCGCGTGGTGGAGCCGCAAATGGCTGCCATTGAAGAGGCCATGCTTCAAATTCGCGCGCATTACTCCGAATTTGCGGAAGCCATCCGTCGCTTTCGCAAGGATTGGAATTCCGACTCTTTAAAATTTCACCAAGATCGCTTCACGGAGCTTGGGTATTTTGAAAATGACGAGCTAAACAACAACACCCAATCAGCAGGAAAAACGAATACCGTATGAAACTTAACTTAGGCTGCGGCGCTGACTTGCGAGAAGGTTACATCAACTGCGATTACGGCGATCGTGAGGGGTATGGCGACAATCAAGTAACTCAATTTAAGTCAGTCAACCTTACGTGTTATCCCTGGCCGTGGAAGGATGGTACAGTAGATGAAGTTCTCATGTGGCATGTGCTGGAACACCTTAGTGACACGACCGGGGTGATACGCGAAATCCACCGGATTCTCAAGCCAGCGGGGGTGTTTTGGGGGCAAGTCCCCTTTGCCTTTAGTGATTTATCCTGGGCGCAGTTCGACCATGAAAAGCACTTCACCGACAAAACTTTTCATGGCATGAAACATTTTGGATTCACGGTCGAGACCTCACTTGGAACCCATTCGATGCATCTTCAGCATCGAATCAGAAATTTAATACCACTTCGTTCGGTTCTCTGCCGTTTTCTTTTTAACATGTATGATGTGGTAAATTTTAAGATGACTAAAGTCTGAATTGCGGCGCGAGCCAAAGCAGCACGGTTATACCGATAAAAATATGCTTGCTTGAAGTTCGTGCTGAGCAGATGGTCAGGTATGGTCAAACCAAGAAACAGTATTTCTGGGTGGGCGTTTGGTCAGCATGGTTTTACGCTGATTGAACTCTTGGTGGTTATAGCCATTATTGCCATTCTGGCAGCCTTGTTATTGCCTGCTCTAAGCCGGGCCAAAGATAAAGCCGCCAGAATCCAATGCCTGAACAATCAGCGTCAAATTGCGCAGGCAATCTACATGTACACGGATGACAACGAAGACTTCTATCCCACCGTGGTGGATCATCCATGCTCGGGCGGAAAGAAGGGAAGCAGTACTGTTTTGGGCGGTAATACCGATTCTACCAACCGACCGCTCAATATTTACATGGGCAACCAATTGGAATCGTTTCATTGCCCGCGTGACAAAGGAGATATGATGTTCAATATGAATACTCCCCTATGGGATACGCTGGGAAACAGCTATGAAATTCCCATGGGGCAAGATGCCTTTAAAACAAAGTATTTGTCCGCCTTTAGCGATCCGGCCAAGGGATATGGTGCGCCGGTTAAAACCAGCGCAATTGACCGTACGTCCAACAAGATACTGGTTTCCGAGTGGGTCTGGCATGGGAATCGCGATTTGAAGGATGCGCGAAGCCAGTGGCATAACTATGGAGATAAACGTTCTGTAAACATTGCATACGCGGATGGGCATGTGCAATTTTTCACTTTTCCGGCAAATTATGGCCCGGCTGATATCTGGGCGCCTCCTTCCTCAACGAACCTTTGGTGGTAAACCGCAAGTCCACATTTCGACATTTACGGATTACGGCTTGGCGATGGTTTCCAAATGTCCAACCATCTGCGACACGATGTTGGGATCGTCGTATTGGCGCAAAAAATCCTGTTGCCCTGAGGCGGTAGGCTGATGCTGAACTTGCCGGAAAGCCGTCACAAAATCCTGGGGCTGCCCCAGCTTGGCATAGGCAGGATAGGTGCTGAAGATGGCACGATAATGCGGTAATTCATAACAGACGCATTGGCACTGACAATACAGCGCCTCCGCCAACGCGATGCCCCATCCTTCCTCGTAACTGGGAAAGAAAAAGAAACCGGCTTTTTTCATTAACGCCACCTTTTCCGATTCGGAAAGAAACCCAGCCAGCGTAATATTGCGTAATCCCAAGCGGTGCATCTCCAGTTCAAAGAATTCCCGCTCCGGTCCGGTACCCACCATGATCAGGCGAAACGCAGGGTCACTGACTTGCAATACGGCCATGACCTGAAGGAGGTCGAAGATGCCTTTTTGCGATACCAAGCGCCCAACGAAACAGGCGAGATTCCGGTCTTTCGCACTGTCGGGAACGGCATCCAGTGTCGCGGCATTGAACCCGGCATGGAGGATGACCACCTGTTTGCCTGGAAATTTTTTCTGGAGTTGAGCCTGGGTGATCGCATTGCCAGCCACGATGAAATCGCAGGTCCGGCTAAGAATCGCAGCGGTGACTCGTTGTTCCAAACCGGCCACGGCAAACCGCAGGCGTGTAGCCCAGTTAACCGCTTTGCGTTCGGGTATGACATGATAAATGATGGTTCCCTTGCGGCGTGCTTTCCAAAACCATAAGGGGATCAAGTCCACGCTGTACGGCGAAACTCCCAAGGCGACATCATAACAATGCCGATTGAACAGGCCTTTCACCGACCCTTGAAAAATCCGCACCAAAAAAAGGATGATCAGCCCAATGAGATTGAGCGGCAAGTTTCCCATTGTGAGATAAAGGCGCCGGTGCGCGGCCACAAACGAGACGGCCGACCGGGGCACCAGCAAATCTGGCTTGAGCCCGGATAGCCGGATAATCTTCATTACCACCTGATCGCCGCCGCCGATGGATTCTGACCGGTTGGCCAGAGTGCCATTGTTAATGATCAGCAAATCCAGTGTCGGGGTATGCCCCCCGCAGGATTTTCCATCCATGTTAGCCGGGGTGGACATGAGGTAGACAAAACCCGCTTTGCCCGGATTTAACCGGGGCGACTCCAGCAAAATATCAATATTTCGTTTCATGGTGGGGAATACGACCCCATTCTGCGCTCACCATCCGGCATGGGTAAATCCGCAGTGCGTCGTCAGATACCACAATGAGCGTGGTGTGAAATCACGGATATGCCCGGAGAGATCATTTTTTTTCAAGCGCTCTTGTAAAACCTCCGGCCAAAATCCATAGGTGACGCTTTCGGTGCCAACTTCACTGCCTAACGGTTGATCGCCAAACAGAAACGCAATTCCGTCCATCCAAGCGGCACAACTCAAACGAGTCACATCATAATGACTTAACCCGTAAGTTGCGTCCGTCATATAAAGGCGCTCGTAAAATTTTGATTCACCTTGCATGACGTCTCCCTGATGGAGTGATTCGGGTGTTGACTATTCCTTATGGCCGGTGGCATTGACCTGTTGGGTAATCCACGGATAGGTCTGCCGAATACCCGCCAGTAAATCAAATTGCGATTTCCAACCGATACTATAAATGCGTGCGTTACTGAAATTTCGGGATTGCACGCCGACTGGACCAGGTACGGATTTAATGGTGATTTGCTTGCCAGAAACCTGGGCCACCGCTTCTACCAGCTCCCGGACCGTCACGTACTGGGGACACCCAATATTCACCGCCCCCTCCAAATCTGATTGCATCAGGCGATAGATGCCATCCACCATATCATCCACGTATGTGTACGAGCGAACCGCACTGCCATCCCCCCAGATTTCAACGGTGCCGCCATCCGGCACTCCGGCCACTTTACGGCAGATTGCCGCGGGCGCCTTTTCCCGTCCGCCGCGCCATGTGCCTTCTGGCCCATAACAATTCTGGAAGCGCGCAATGCGCACTTTCATGCCATGACGCCGTCCATACGCCATCGCCATGCGTTCGGAGTACAACTTTTCCCAACCATACTCGTTGTCTGGATGCGCGGGAATAGCTTCGGCCTCCGTCATTTCCGGCTCGCCGGGTTTCATATCCCGATAAACGCAGACGGAAGAGGAGAAAAAGTAACGTTTCACTCCGCGCAATGCGGCGTGATGTGTCATGTGGACATTAATCAACACGCTATTATGCATGATCTCGCATTCAGCCGAGTGGATAAAACCCATGCCGCCCATGTCTGCAGCCAACTGATACACCTCATCCGGTGTACCTTGAGGAATGCTCAGGGCTTCCTGGCAGCTTTTCTCATCCCGCAGGTCCAAAACGCGAAATTCATCCGCTGCTGAAGGGGAAAATTCAGGCGATTTGATATCCACGCCGCGCACCCAGTAGCCCTCGCGTTTTAAGCGTTTCACCAAGTGGCTGGCAATGAAACCACCTGCACCGCAAACAACTGCTGTTTTCATAAATCATTCAGTCAAATTTAATCACCGCAACGCAGCCACCGTAGCATCGCTTCAGGTCTTTTGTCCAACCTTTTTACTGGCATAACCCGCCAAAAATTCGTTTTGCTCAGATCATACGACTACAAGAAATCTACACGACGCGACGCCGCCGGCCCGATGGGCACAGCCTGGGCGCCTCGCATAATTCCCTCTGGCAAGTCGCCGCACTATGGCTAGGCAGTAACGTCATTAGGCGCGGAGAAAAAATGGCTTGCCGGCCGGGATTGCCATGAGTGGTTCTTTCGCGTATGCTATCGCCATGTTTCACTCTGCGAAAAAGCTATTTGGATTGTGGTTCCTGCTGCTGGGGACTGCCTGTATTGCTCCGGCTGCGACCATGCTGTTTGACTTTGAGGACGCCGCCGAACTGAAAGCCCTGCATGATGAACACAAATCCACGCTGGGCCCCGGCAAAACGGTGGATCGGGCTGAGCACTTCGCCTCCTCTGGGAAATACGCGCTACGATTCGCCACGCCGGGCTGGAAAAAAGGCATGCCCCAATGGCCAGCCTTCGATGCCGACCTGTCACTGACCAACTGGACCGGTTATGACCGACTATATGTGGATGTGTTCAATGCGAGCGCCAGTCCGCAAAGGTTCTCCATATTTTTCGCGGACACCACCATTCCGCTCCGCAAGGGGTATTCCCACCAGGTTCACCTGCCGCCTTTCAGTTATGCACCTGTGGTCGTACCGCTGGCCAAACTGACGGAGAAAAAAATCAAACTCGCGGCGATGCGAGCCCTGCACATTTTCACCGCCGAGCCACCGGGAGACATGACCTTGTATATGGACCGGATAATGCTGCTGAAAAAAGGTGAACCGCTGCCGGAACTGCCGGCCTCATTTCTGCGGGATTTTGCCGCCGTGCAAGCCCCCAAGTTGGCGGCGCTGAATGAAGATCTGGCACGGGTCAGGACGCATCTCCAGCAGCAAATGACCGCCGTGCCCGCCTTGAAAAACTGGGCAGACCATGCCTTGCAACCGCTGGGTAAACGCGTGGGTGACTTTAAAGCAGCCATTGCGCGTGCCGACGCCTCGGTGCTGGATGCGGATCGCTCCGTGGTATCACTTAGCGGAGAACTGGAACACTTGGAGTCCTTGGCGACTTTCCGTGCCGGGTTTGAGGCGGTCCGTTCCACGGCTCAGATCCATCCCGCCCAGCCGGACCTTGCGGTGGGATTCGCCACGTCCATGGAGAAAATCCTGCCGCTGGGATTGACCTTTAATGCGGCGCTTACTAATCGCGTGACACTAAGTCTGGCCCGCAATGAAAAGGAAAGCTTCCAAGTGTTGGTTACTCCGTTTGGTGGTCCGGTCCGGCAGGTGCAGGTGCGCATCGGCGACTTGCAGGGGGAGAACGGGCAGCGCCTGGTTTCGAGCAATCTTCACGCCGCGGTGATGGGATACGTGGAAACAAAGTCGGTGCCGCCTTATGGCAGCGCACATGTGGGCTGGTGGCCGGATCCCATCCTGGATTTCCAATCCACCACGGATATCGCCGAAGGCGATCTGCAATCGTTCTGGGTACGGGTCAATGCGCCGGCTTCTCAGGCGCCGGGGGTGTACCGTGGTCGGTTGGAAGTGCTGACGGATGGGAAGACGGCCTTCGCGTTTGACCTGGAGGTTCAGGTTTATCCCTTCCGGTTGCCGGATCGTTCGCCCTTGCCCATGGCGATCACTTTTGCTCCGGAGGATTCCCCGGTGACGGATAACAACCAAGAACAGAAAGCGTGGCGGCAATCACCGGAATATCCTGTAAAGGCGTGGAAACCGAACAAGCTGCAATGGGCGGATTTTCTCGCGCAGTATTACTTTGACTTCGTAAAGATAAATGTTGCGTTCGCGCAAAAAATTGCGTAACTTT